>JAFODQ010000069.1 GCA_017380615.1 Clostridia bacterium
CTGCTTTCACTCATTCCCAAGTCATAAGATGAATGAAGCCTTGATTTTCCTTTGCGGAATTTTTGAACAATCATTTCTGTTTCCTTTTCGGTCAAGCCTGCTTTGTTGCACAATTCCCGCATCTGCGGTTCAGGTGTGGTTTTCAAGAAGTCCTTTGTTTCTTTCAAACCTTCTTGATATTTCATTTATGCAGTCTTTCCAAAAATTCAACCCTTGTTTCAAGATTTCCTGTTTCAATGCCTTTGGCATAAGCAAACAAGCCAAACAAAATTGCCCAAATCACATTGCAAAGAATGAACAACCTTGCCATGTTGGTTGCACTTCCTGCATAGATGCCTTCTTTATCGCCAATTTGAACATTCACATTTCCGACTTTGTGATTGCCGTTTGCATTATTCCTTCCCGATTCCATGACTAAACCCCCAAGGCTTCAAGCTGATTAATTTCTGCCCGCCATGCTTTCCGCTGTGCCAAAATTTCAGAATATTCTTCTGCTGTTGCCTCACCTTCGGCAATTTTAATGACAACATAATCAGTGGAAGCAAGTTTTGATTTCAAATCGGCAATCTTTTGTTGGGCAAATTCTTCTTCTGTTGGCTGTGGTATTTCAACAATTTGAAAATACCTTACTGTTTCAACAACCATTTCATATTTTATTGAAAGATTGCCTTTTTCATCAACATATTCAATTTCTTTTTCAACATTTTCTTGTTTTGAATTAACTTCTTTGATGGTGTAACCGTTAGAATTTGCAAATTCAAAACCTTTTTCATAATCTTTTTCTGAAAAAACACTTCCCAATTCCATTTTTTATTTCTCCTTAATAACCAACCGCCAACCACATAAAAGATGTTGCTGTATTAGTCGCACTTGACGCATTTTGTTTGTAACATGAATATTTAAAATTTGTTGTTGATGTATCATATATTCTAATCACTCTTGGCTCTGTTGTGCCTGAATCGGTGATACTTGTTGCAACTCTTGACAATGAACTAAAAGGGGTAGGATATGTAACAGTCCCATTTGCTGAGGTATTGGGAACAGTCCCCCATTGGATAATCAATCCGTTTCCTAATTTATAATATCCATTGCCTGTCTTGCTTTTGCTTACTGTGGTAACAATAGAACTTGACACATCTGAAGCGGGACACATTGTAAATACCGAACCATCAGACTTAAAACCAACCATAAGTTGCGTATTATTTCCTTTTCCGTCAAAAGTAATGAACCGCATGGATTTGCTTCCGTCTGTGGTAATCCAAAAACCCATACGCCCTGCAATATTTCCCTTCTGGTCAATAATTGACATTGCTCCTGCTTTTAGTTCCGTTGGTGTTGTTGCATTATCATAACCTGACATTTGCAAATAATAGCTAGGTTGACTAGCAATCGCACAAGGTGCAGAAGTAAAAGTCTTAACACCTTGTATGGTTTCATTGCCTGTTTTTCCAACAAAAAAACCTGACAACCAATTTTTCAAAATTTGAAGTGATGTTGCCTTTGTGTCTGTTGTGCTTTCAACAGGAATCAGATTGTCGCCTGCAAGTTCTTCTGTGAACTCAAGTTCTGAAATTTCAATTTCTTCATTTGCCATTTTATATTTCCCCTTCTTTGTTTAGTGTAAATTCAACAAAAGTCCCCGCCTTTGTCGTTGCCTTTAGAATTTGCAACAATTCCCTGTCGGTAACTTCGCCAAGCAACTGTTTAAATACAATTGCTTTTCCGTCTTTGGTGATTATGTGTTGCCCGCTTTTTGCTTTCCAAAAATACCTTCTTTGAACAGGTGCAACAATATCAATCTTCAAATGCAAAGGTTGGTTTGTGAATGTTATCTGTGCATCTCTGCCAAATATAGCATATAAGATTTTCAAATAACCACGAACCGAACCAAGTATTTTTTCACCTTCCAAAATCTCTGAAAATGCTTTTATGAACAATGATTTTTCCAATGTTTTATATATAGGCATCAACTGTTCTTCATATAATATTCTGCCCAATTCGGGGCTTTTATATGCGTTTATATAATATTGTTGAATATCTGTTTGCACTTGAGAAACTAACCTTTCAAATATATTCCAAAAGGTCATTTCCCCTGTGCTTTTATCCACAAACTCGGTCATGAAATCACCTCAACTTCAACATTGTTTTCTGTGATTATTATTTTTTCATCATAGGCGGAATTCAGAACTTCCCCTGAATAACTGCCATTTGATTGATATGTCACCTTTATTTCTGAAGCAAACGGCAAATCATCTTTGCACAAATAAACTTGCGGTTCAAAGTCATATCCAAGGCGGTATGCCTTCGCAAAATTCGCCAAGAATTTTTCTTTTATTTTGTTTGTGGTTTCAACAAATAGGTTTGTATTTTCTGAAATTCTGACTTGGATTTTCACCTTCAAGTTTGTTTCTGTTGGAAGGTCAAAAGCATAGTTGAAGGATTGTCCGTTCAACTCGGTGACTGTCCCTTGCTCTGTTCCGTTATAGAATAAGCCTGCCCCCAAATGCTCCGCCATAAGATTGAAAATTTGTTGCTTCTTTTCGGCATAATCTTCTGCGGTGTTGTCAATATCAATTGCCAAATGAATTTGCCCTGCATCTGATGAACTTTCCGTTGGCTTGAATGATGCAATAAGCCCCATTTCCCTTTCCAATAATGCGGTGAAGCCGTTTTCCGAACTTGTCGGAATGATAAGTTCTTCATTTTGGGTTCTGATGTAGTCTTGAAGTTTCACCCCAAGTTCTGCAATGTTGTTTTCAACTGTCATCAAACCTTGAATTGTTGCATATAAATATTTCCAAAGGTTCGTGCCTGTGAAACTTTGGGAAGTGTAGCTTGTGCCGAACTGTTCATTCACAACCTGCACGCATTCGGTCAAAATTGTTTCATAACTTCTTGGCGAATATCCGTTTGTTACTGTATAGGTCATTTTGCAATAAATCCTTCCTTGTCTGCTTCCGCAACTGTATAATCAAACACTTGGCGGAAAGTTTCTTTGTTCACTATCAATTCAATGGGGTTCACCCCTTGTTCACCCAACTTTTGAATGCTGTATGCTTCAAAGGTTCGGTTTTGGATTTTAACATCAGGGTCAAGAAATCTTTTCAAATCAATTCCCAATTCGGGGGCATAACTCAAAGAACCTTCCTGTGTTTCCAAAATGTTTTTTGCTTTGAAAACAATTGTGTCACCCGCATTGAAATTTCCATTTTCAATATATACATCAATCATTTTAATTTTCCCCGCAATTCGTCAACCTGTTTTTTTATGTCTGCCAATTCTTGGGCAAAAGTTGGGCTTGTAATATCACCGCCCATGTTGGCTTGAAATATTCCTGAAGCAATTGTGGATAATGTTGTGGATAAAAGTTGCAATGTTGTTGATAAGTCGGGGCTTCTTTTTGGTATATACACCAATTCATTTTCAGCTATGACAATCACCCCTTCGCTGTCCCCGCCTTCACCCAAAACAGGGCAATCAATCACCGCCCCGCCGTCTGCCGTTATCACCCCCGCTGTTCTTTTTGCTTCAAATATTTTCATAAATGAACCTTTCAATTTTGTAGGTGTTCAATCTTACATCAACAAATGCTTCAAATCCTGAAACCCTTTGCAAGTCTTGGTCAAGGGCAAAGGCTTGGGGAATATTTGGGAAGGTCAAATATGCCCCATTTGCATATTGTAACCTCTGCAAAAAAACCAATGCCCTCGGTGTTATTGTTCCAAGTTTCACATTATATGTCAATTGATTTTTTGCCAAAACTTCTTCAGGGCTTCCCGCATAGTTCACAAGGGCGGGAATAATACCAAAAACAAACTGCCCTGCGAATGAATAATTTGGAAATTCTGCAAGGCTTTGGAATGTCCAAAAATCCCGCATCTTATAAAGTTTGATGCCGTTTTTGTTTTCCCAAAGTTTAACTTCCCCAACAAATGAAGGAAAGAACTTGTAAAATCCGTTTTCACATATCAGTTTCATGCCCAACCCATACATCTGAAGTTTCGGGGTCAACATAGCAAGCAACCTTCCCTTTGTCATAAGGGTTTCGCCCATTCAAAGAAGGTGTCAACATTTCCCCCATAAATATCACCGAAAATTCAAATCCCTTCAGAAACACAATTTCTTGTTGCCCCAAATCTTCCAATTCCTTTGTGAAGGCTTCTTGCGGAATGCCTTTTGCTTCAAATTCGGCTTTGTTTCCTATATTATACCATGCAACTTTCATTATTTCCAAACCTTCAAACTTTCACTAAATTTTTTCAATACTGATTCTATTGCCTTTGATTTTTCACTTCTGTTTGTCAATGTGAATGTCACAATCCTTGTGTCGGTGTTCTGAACTGTTGTGACTGCAAAATCTTTCAAAGATGCATTTGTCATAAAAACATCATCATAATAAAAATATATTTTATATGATTGTGATGGAATTCTTTTCAATATTTGTTCAAACATCGCAAGAAATCCTTGAAATGCAACATTGTCTTTTTGTGCTTTCAAAGAAACTTTCACATCAGAAGAAATTTCCCTTTCATAGTTTTCTGTCCCATCTGTTTCAAACTCAACATTGATTGTGCGTTCATGGTCATCAACCAAAATTCCTGTCAATTTCTCATCAAGATAAACAGGAATTGAAACAACAGGAATGTCAAAATTGAATATGCTGTCTTCCCCTATTTTGAAACCCAACTTGTTCAGAATAGATGCTGAACTGATGCTTGCAAAATTAAAAACCAAAACTGGTGCTGTTCCGCCTAACATTATTTAAAAACTCCCCCTGCCCATTTGCCGAACTTTGAGTTCTGCAACCAACTATAAGATTTTTCAAGAAGCCCAACCCCTTTTTCAACTGCGGGTGCAATCTTCTGTTGTATATCGGCAAGAATAACTTTGCTTTCTTCTGTTGCAAGCTGTATTCTTGCAAATGCTTGATAATTTTTCAGATTTATATTTTCGGCTTCCTGTTGTTTTCTTGCAAGTTCTGTTTGAAGTCTTACTGTTTCGGTTGTTATTGTTTGCGACTTTGCCAAAAGATTTTCAACATCAAGTCTTCCCCTCAAGATTGATTGCTTGCCTTCTGTTCCTGCAAGTTTTTCAATTGCTTTTGTGGTTTGTTCTGTTGTGGTATTGCCGAAAATTTCTTTGTGTCTTTGTTCAACATCGGTGTTGATTAGTTCAGCAAGTTTGGAAACATCATCTTCACCAAGGATTTTTGCTCCAAAATATGCCCTTTGTTCAGGGTTTAATTCACGCAAACTGCGAACCATATTGAAGAATCCTGTCAACATATCTTCATTGACAAATTCTTTCAACATCATGTCTTTCCCTTCTTTAGCTTCCCCAACCTTCACCGCATAGGCGGTCAACATTGCCCTGAAATCTTCTTCTTGAATTCCTGCACTTTTTGCAATTGCTGTTGCTTGGTAAAGTTGCCCTGAAGAAACACCCAACACCTTTGCCCTTGAACTGATGTCATCATATTTTTTCAAGGTGTCATCAAGTGTTGAATTTAGGCTGTCAATAGGGTTTGTCATCATTGCCCCGATGCCTGCAACTGCACCGCCTGCAATAATTCCACGCAATTTTGAACCAACTGTCCGCAAAGCCCCGCCAAATTTCTTTGCAACCCTTGCAAACCTGCCATTCAAATCATTTTCAAGTTTTCTTCCGTCACTTGCCGAAACTGTCGGCTTTACATTGAGAATATAAGAATCTGCCATTGTATGCTTCCAAAAATGCTGTGTTCAAAAGTTCTTCAAAGGTGAAATCACTTCTTGTCTTCAATAATACATTCGCTTGTTGGAAAAGGTCAACTGAAAATTTGCCCAATTTCTTCATTTGGTCATTATTCAAAAAAAAACCTTGCAGTCCGAATAAGCCAAGCAAACATCAACAACAATTTCCATGATTTCTGAATATTCCAAGTTTTCCACATTTTCTTTTGAATAGGGAATGCCGTTTGCATCTTTAGCAAAGCACAAAACATTCATATATTCGCTTTCATTCAAAGGGGTAACACAAACCGCCTTTGCAAGAATGTTTCTGCGGTCTTCCCTTGGCATCTTTTCAAAATCCTTCACAAACTCATCAAATGAAGTTGATGCACCGAATGCGGGGACTGAATAAAAGCCAATCAAAAGGGTGTAAAGAACTTGGAAGCCTGCGGGGCTTTTCAGCCCCTTCAGGTCATCTTTTGTGATTTTATTGTTCATCTTCAATCACTTTTTCAGTAACATTGAAACTTTCAACCGCAAACATGAAAGAATGGCTTGTGTCATCTTCACCAACATTTGCTTGTCTTGGTTTATCTCTGATTATAGCATCTTTGAAGATTACATATTCACCTGTTCTTCTGTCTATGAAGAAAGCATCAATTCTTTGTCTTTCTTCAAATAACTGAAGCAACAATGTATAAATTGCCTTTGAACAATCTTGCACTTCATATTCAGCAACATCAGGTGTTTTTCCGCCTTCTTGGCTCAAAATACCCATTTTGTTTGTTGCGTTTGCACCTCTTATCAAGTGATTTTTTTGGCTGTATGTATAAGCAACCGAATTCAAATCCTTGAATTTATAGTTCACCCCATTATAAGTGAAACCGCCGTCACAATTCCAAATCTGAAACATCTTATATTTCCCCCTGCTTCATTGTTGCACGAATTCGCCATAAGGCTTTCGGTTCAGGAATATTGATTGAAGCCTGAACAACAAATTGTTCATCTGTCAAGCTCACAACAACCTTGCCATGTGTCAAAATACCCTGTTCAACATAACCATCAACAACACCCTGCAAAGCATCTTCCAAAAGGCTTGCTTCCGATTCTGTGTAGTTTGGTTGGTTCAAAGAAATGTATTGAAGGGCTTTTGATTGCAACTTCAATGTCAATTCCTCGTAAACATAAGGGGCAACAATTGCCCTGCGGTTTGATGCAAACAAAGCCAATCTATTTTTGTATTCCTCGGAAGTCAACACAAAAGAAATGCTGTCTTCAAACATCAATTCAGCTTGATTGATTGAACTGATGCCCGAACCAAAAGGCATTTCAATATATTGTTGGTTTTTCCAATTGTTGGCTGAAAGCATTTTTCCAAATGCATAATACATATTTTGTGAACCATTCACATCAAGGTCATAGAAACCAACATTGTTGTTTCCATATCCCCAATTCTTGGCTTGTTCTCTGTTTTCTACACTCCAACCAATAACACCCGCAAAATCGCCGTCATCAAGTTCATTCAATTCTTCATTTGTGAATGCACCATCAACAAGAATGGTGAAAAACTTTTTGTTGGTTGCTTCCAATATATCCGCAAGGTTCAAATCATTCATGGGCAAAACATAAACAGAAGGAAGCCCCGCTTCCAACAACACATGACAATTTGCGGTTGTCAATGCTTGAATTTCTGATTTTGTTGTGCATTCTGTGATTGTTCCTGTTGCCCCTTCAGGTAAAGGCTTGACAACACAAAGAACCTTTCTGATATATGCTGTTGATGCTGATGGGGTCGGTGCATAGGCATCAACCTTCATCACATATTCCAAAAGAACATCTTTCATTTTAGTTTCCTTTTATCCTGTTTATAATATTTTTAACCCAATTTATCTTTTCAAAAGTCATTTTGCCTGCGGGCGGATTCCAAGGAATTGAAATCCTGAATGTGAAATCCAATGTTGGCTTGACAAATCGGTCATCATACACCGAAAAATTCACATTGTTATCATTTGAAGCAAAGCCAAAATATTTGGTCAATCCCTTATCTGCAAGCCTGCATCTTTCCTTCAAATAACCATATTTATAATTCACCGCTTCAGCATTGATGCCAAGTGTTCCCCTTACCCTAAAATAACATTCCCCATCAGCGGGGCTTGTCTTTATTTGGTCAATAGAAACATAAACGGCATTTTGTTCACTTCCTTCGCCAATATTGCCATATATAACTTTTTCAAGTTCAAATATGCCCTTCAGGCATTCTTCAAGTTTTGGTCTGAACATTATTTCTTAAACCTCGCCTTCACATTTTTGA
>JAFODQ010000070.1 GCA_017380615.1 Clostridia bacterium
ACCCTTGATATCAACCTTGATATCCTTACTATATTTTTTAAATCTCTTTTTAAGCTGCAAAGCATAAATATTTCTGCCACCAAATTTATAAGCAAAACGGAAATTAAATTTCACATCGGTTATGCTGTCACCAATAAACAACACCTTACTGTCTTTTTTTATTTGTATTTTATCCATAATGATACGCTCCGAAACTTTAATAAAAAAATTGTAGCATAACAATATTTTAAAATCAATAACAATTTGAATAAGTAAAACCCCTTGGATTGCTCCAAGGGGATTCATTTAAGTTTTTGCTTTTCCGAATAATTCAGTTAAGAATTAGTCCTTCAAGCTTTCTGTCCTGCAGTTAGCAAAGTGGGGAATGAATTTCACAAAACACTTTCTTTGGTTTACAAATTATGAAACCAACTTTTTGAGTTGTCTTTCCTTAAGGAGAAGCAATTGAAGTAGTTGATTTTCCTGCTCAGTACGATTTGCCTTTTCTTCAAGTTCTGCAATTGCAACTTCATATTCTTTCAGTAGTTCTTCGTAGGCATCTCGTTCCTTTTGGAAGTCTTTTGTCTGCTTCAAAAACAAATCCGCTTGCTCTAAAAGTTTTGCTTCGTACTCTTTGGATGCTTGTACATAACCATCTTTTTTGCCGTCAAATTTTCCCACATTGTAAATATGAGCAGTAACAGGATTGTCCTCACAGAAATCTTCTTTTATTGTCTTTTTTACACCTTTAACAATACTACCTTCTTCTACAATATTCTTAACAGTATCTATTCTGTGACCAATTCCTGTTGCTCTCCACAAAAATCTCCTTAATCCCATAGTGTCGCCTCTTTCAGTTGAAGGTTTTCGCCTTGTATTAGTTTGTTGAACCCACCAATAACGAACTCTTCTTTTACTTTTCGTATGAACTTTGTATCGGTTAGCAATCTATTGATAGTAACAATCAAACCACCTATATCAAGGTCCTTGATTGCACCTTCGTTACCAGCCGCCATATTAGCACCCACCCAAACCAAATTACTTGTGGATGCAATGGTGTTAGAGTACATGATAATTTTTCTTGTCTTAACATTGTACACATCTCTGTCGTTGTATTTTTCTTCATCATACATAAGATTGTGTACTGTTGCTATCAGAAAATTGATTAACACAGAAAGACCTGCAGATGCTCCTGCTTTAATTACATCGCCAGTGCTTATATACTTGGTTAATTCTTCAACATGGGTATTGGACAGAATCAAATTTGCACCAGGCAGTTGTATTCCTTTGGGAGTGTATAAATCAGTTCCAATGTGTAAAATCTGCTTTATCACTGCGGCGACTACGGATTTCATATCATTCTGGCATCGGTCTGTTGCATATTTAAGTGCCTTTATTGTAGATGCTGGGGCGGTTATCTTAGGATTCTTAATTTCAGAATCATAGGTTACATGAAACGTAGAAATAATCGGTGCCTTGGTGCAAGTGATAGTATTGGTCAGTATATTTGTTGTTCCAAAAATCAATCCCAGAACAGGGTCGTGCCCCAAAGTGGCAAAACGATGATTTGCTCCTTTGAAGATTTTCAATGCTTTCATTTCCTCTGACCCGTATGCGGTTGCATCATAAGGGACACCTCTGCCAAAAATAATTTGGTTGAGGGGAGCATTGTATTTTGTTGGTTGTAGTCTTTCTCCGTTATCAAATTTCTTCAGAATTTTATTCTGGAACTCGTGAATTGCATCTTCGGTTTTGTTACCCTGACCCGCATTTTCAATTTGAGTAAGTTTGTTCATTAAAAAGATTCTTGCACATTGCATTGCCGTAGCAAAGAAGAGAAAAGAAATATCCACTCCATTTAGACTAGTTTGTCTTTCAAACTCTGCATCTAAATTATCTAAAATTTCTCTTGAATTATGTGCTACTTCCGCGACTCTTTCAGACTCATTTGCGATTAGGGTCATATTGTTCAATGTAGCATCTGATGCTTCTTGCAATTTGCGATGCTTTGCTCTTAATTCTTCTAAACTCATATCTTCTCCTTATGCACTAAGTTTCACAAGTTGGTCGTAGTCCGCTTTTACATCTTTGATATGCACCTGCAACTCCGTGTAACCAGTGTCATTTTGATTTTCCAGTTTCTTGAGTTTTTCTTCAAGTTGGCTGATATAAGTTTCATATTCAGATATCAATTGTTCGTAGGCATCTTTCTCTTTTGCAAAACTCTTTTGCTGGTTGATAAATTCTTTCGCTTGCTTCCTTAGTTTGACTTCATATTCTTCGGATGCCTGTGTATATCCTTCTTTCATTCCGTCTATTTTGTACTTTGCCTTGTCGTTTTGTTGTAAGGAAAAGAAATGTGCAACTGCCATCCAACCAACTGCTTCAGTAATACCTGCTGCGGTTGCGGTGTTTATTGCATTACCAAGCCCAGGTATCCATCCAAACAAAACTTGAGAAATACCTCTGCCAACAAATGATGTGGCAAATCCTGCAAGAATACCTTTGGCTGCTCCTTCAGTCAATCTTATATCAAATACAGCCGCCAAACCAACAATCATCGTAATTTGTATGGGAGTAATAATTGCATTATCCGATAACGGAATCTGTGCCAAACCAGTACCCACACCACCTGCAGCAACAGATGCCGTGTGAATAATAGTATTACACTTCTTTTTCTGGCTATCTGTTAACTCAACGGAACCAACTTCACCAGATGCTTTGAATGTGATAACATCGTCCCATTTAGCATACTGAGTAGCCAGTTTGTCCAATGTATGCTTTAATTTTGGTTTGTCGTAACTTGTTGTAACAGTGAGTTTTCGCAGTCCTTTTTTAGTCCAGTAAGATATTTCCACCTTGGTATCGGTTGCGTTTATTTCACCTTTTTTATTAGGAATAATATTGGTAGATGAAATATCTTTGTAATTGATATATACGGGTTTTTCAAAAAGGTCTTGCTGATAAATACCATTCAAAGTGAAGATAATGCCGTTCTTGGCGTTTCTGCTTAATGTTGAATCACAAAAAGCAACAATGTTGTTGGTGTTCAAATAAGGGTCAAAATGTTTAATCAATTTTGCTAAGATTTTTTCTGGTATCTCTGGGTAATAGTACATTTTGCCCCAAGTGAAGGCAAAATTTTCCATAACAATCGCTTTAAGAACATCAATTTTATTCTCTTCCATTATAGTACCTCGTTTCTCTCACCAATTACGCGGAGATTTATTTTTCAATAGTATTATACCATTTTTTATCCCAATGTTTCAATAGATATAAAAAATCCGCCCGATTTCTCGGGAGGATAGTTTTGCTTTACAAATCTAATTACTTAGATTCTTTGATAGCAGCCTGTGTGGCAGTTAGCGAAGGGGGGGAAATGTATTACATTCTGACTCTATCATTTTTATAAACAGTTTTTAACCCATTATTTTCAGTAAATACATAACAATAACCACGATAGATTAAAATCACACTATCACCATACTCCTGTTCTTTTTCTTCAATGACACCTCTTTCGGATTTCATAAGTTGCAGTTTGCTTTTTCCAAATTGATATGCTTCAAAGGCAAGAACATCCATTTTATGAGCCTCATTGATACCCATACGCTCTCGCATACGGTCCCTTGCATGATTTGTTAAATACAGTGGATTCTGTCTGATATCCAGAAATCCTTCGTCACTGTACAAATCAGTTTTATAGCGTTTCACATTATAAAAGCGATTATATTTGCCTTGTCTATTTTTGCCAATCTCATTGTAACCTTGTCTATTATATCCGTCCTCATCATACTCTTGGATGTGTTGTGGTGGGGTTGGTTTTGTTGGCTTTCGAGAAACTTTTTTCTTTGGTCTAAATAGCAATAAACAAAACGCAAATATCGCAACAACAAAAAGCAATATCAACGGTAAGTATTCCATTATATTCACCTCTGAATTATTATAGCATTTATAAGAAACGTTTTCAATAAACAAAAAACTTTGGATTTCTCCAAGGGGATTCGTTTAAGTTTTTGCTTTTCCGTAATTCAGTTAAGAATTAGTCCTTGATGGCTGCCTGTGTGGCAGTTAGCAAAGTGGGAAATTGCAAGAACTATTTGCAAAGCACCTTTGTTTTTCGTTATTATCAAACGTTGTCGTAATATTCATTCCTTGTAGGTACGACGCTATCTTCTATTCTGAATTGGCGTTGCTTTTTAAGATATATAATTATAAGCGGAATATCTGCAAGAAGCCACGCGGCAGGACCTGCATAGCACACCGCATCAAAGCCGAGTAATGGTGTAAGAATAAAAGCAACGGATATTCTGCCGAAAAATTCGCCCACGCCAGCAATGGAATTAGCATAAGTAAAGCCCATACCCTGCAGAGAGTTCCGCATTACAAAAAGTATTGCAACAAGGCTGTAGCACTGTGCAATTGCAAGAATATAACGCTTGGCGGCTACCATAATTTCACCGGTCATATTATCTCCGAAAAGGGTTATCACCGGCTCTGCCACAAGGTAAAGTATTGTACTCATAACCACAGATACAAGTAAATCAAGAATAAATATTTTCTTTACTCCGTCTGTTATTCTGCGGTAGTTTTTGGCACCGTAATTCTGCCCTACAAAGGTCTGTGTAGCCACACCAAGGCCTGACATGGGGATATTTGTAATACCCTCCACCCTTGCGGCAGCGGTAAACCCTGCAATAACGTTAGTGCCGAAGGAATTCACCACACTTTGAAGACACATTGAGCCTACGGAGGTAACGGTGAATTGAAGCGAAACGGGTATTCCCAGCCTTATCTGGTAAAGAATTGTCTGTTTATCCGGGTTAAAATCACTCCTTTTAAGCTTCACACTATTATTAAAGCGCAACACATAAATACCATTCAGCAGGCAGGCAACACAATGCGAAATCAACGTTGCCACAGCCGCACCCTCAACACCTAGTGACAAATATTTTACAAAAATTATATCAAGAACAAAATTCACCACAACGCTGACGCAGAAAAAGTAAAGGGGCTTTTTGCTCTCACCCGTACAGCGTGAAATTGCAGTAAAATTATTTGACAACATCTGTATGGGTATGCCGTAATAAAGAATGTTTATATACGAAGATGCAATCCCCTTTATATCATCAGGAGTGCCTACAATGTTAAGCAATATCGGGGATATCAGATGTGAAGCTACCATAATCACACACCCGATAACAAAGGCAATGAAAATACTGTTCCCTGCAAAATGACATAGCTTTTTTCTGTTACCCTCGCCGAAAGCGTGAGCAACAGGTATTGTAAAGCCGGTAGTAAGTCCAAGCGCAGCACCTATTATGAAGGAATTTATCGGCCCTACACACCCAACCGCCGCTAGTGCCTTTTCGCTGACATATCTGCCAACAATAATATTATCCACAAGCGAATAATTAAATTGAAGCAATGACGATGCCATAATAGGCAAAGCAAATAATATTATGCTTTTCAGAGGACTGTCCGTAAGCATAGAAAGCTGTTTTTTCATTTTGTCACCTGCCCTTCACATACTCCTTTTATTATACTACTACCCCCTATTGTGTCAACAAAATTGTTGGTTTTTATACAAAACGAAGCCTCAAAGTCGGATATATTGTTTTGAAGGATATTTAAAGGTAGAGCTCATACCATCTCTCTTGCCACAGGCACATATAATGGCTCTCCCATCACACATTTTTATTCACCATTTATTGACAGTGTAACGAACAGATGATAATATGATAATATTATAATGTAATAACTTTCCCTAACATTTTTTAAAAGGAGAATTAAAATGGCATTAAAATCTATAATTGCAATTCTACTCACCATCCTTCAGATGCTGCAGTCATTCCTCCCCACTATCGGCTCACCCTCACAAAACGAGGGCATCGAGTTTAAGGATATCTGCTCTGCAGCTATAATCGGTGAATATGCATTGGGTGATGAAAATCCGGTAATCACTATTGAGCTTGAAAACACCTCTGCCAAAAGCAATATCAAGGCTGATATGTTTGAGCTTACCGAGTTGTTTGCCAACCTTGAAATAACCCGCGCTACACAAGATGGTGCAACCATTACCCTGCTTACAGAGGGCGTTATCCCCTTTGAAATTCCTCTGACAGGCGGAGTTAACATTTCTGAAAAAGCAACACAGGCTTCAACAGAGCTTCGTGCAGAATGTCAGCTCCTTATGCGAAACGCATACATAAAGCAGGACAGCTTCACGCTTTCCAACGGCGAACTATCCTTTACTATGACTTGTCTTAACACCTCCGCCACACTTCGCGTTGGCGATGTAGTTGAGGGTGACGGACTTTCATTCACAGTAAAGAGCGTGACTGACAATGGCGCCGCAATCACCTTAGCAGTACCTACAGAGGCAACCGACCTTGACAGCGCAATCGCACAGATTAAGGGAAAGACAATCACTATCCCTGCAGACAAGCTCTCATCAGGCACTGCACAGGCAGTTCAGCTTTATGCAAACGAGGCAACCCTTGGTGCAACCATTGACCACATTGTAAAAGCCGAGACAGAAAACACATATAACGCTACCGCTGTTCTTTTTGTTAAAAATGGTAGCCTTGCAGATTCGCTTTCTGTTGGCGATGTTGCTCTCGGTGGCGCATTTGCCGATTCACAAATCATAGGCCTTACCAAGGCACAAAACACCTATACACTTGACTTCACCTTTAAAAAGAGTGGCATTAACCTTAACAAGGTTACCCTTGAGGGCGCTGTAACTGTTGCAGAGGGCAAGGTAAAAAACCTTTGGGGCACAGCACTCTCCCAGTGCAGCACAGAGCTTAACTACATCCGCCACGGTCTGAGCCTTGACGGCTACAAGCAAATTACCGCATTCATACCTGCCCAGACAGGCACTTTTAGTAAAATTGCAACTGTGGGCAGCTATATCGGTACTGCTGCAGGTATTGCAAGCGGTATATATACAATCCTCGGTATGGTAGGTATTGTTGAAAGCACAAATGCAAAAATAGACGATACACGTAAAATTGTAAAAGAGGTTCAGCAATCTATAAGAGCCTTGGACAAAAAGCTTGATAAAATGGGCACTGCTATGACCTCAGGCACAATCGAAACCCTGAACGCTATACAGTACAACACCTATATCACAGCAAGCGGTAACTGGGACCAATTCCTTGGTTCTTATGTTACTCCCCTTCAGAATGAGCTCACCGAGTTTGAAATGGCATATAACGATTATATGCTCAATTACATTATGAATGCTCACTCCATCCACCACACCATTACTGTATGGAAGGATATTGACGGCAACGTTACACTTCCCCACCCTGCAAACGGTGCAAACTCAACCTGGTACTCTGTTGACGGCAAGGTGCTTGCATCTATTGATGCCTACAACCTTGTTGCCGAGCTTAAAAATACTCAGTCAAAGGTTATGGAAAATGGTGGTCGCCTTTATGATGGCTACTGGGAGGACATTATTGTTGAAATAAACGATGCAGAATTTGAGCGTATGTTTGTTGACATAACCAAAGAGGAATACCTTGATGCTGTTCAGTTGAACGCTACTCTATATGCCCTCGAAACCGCAGGTGCTGCTGACATTCTTAATGCATTCACAAGCCTTTGCAGTGCTATTGCAGGCGAGGGCTCTGCAGGTGGCTTAAAGCCCATTGACAATTACCTTACAATGCTTTCAATGTATTATAACTTCTACGTTGAAAGCGCAAAGGATATTGAAACAACACTTACATGGCTTTATTCAGTTCTTGCCGAGGGCGCATTTATTTCCACAATGGCATACAATTTCACACCCTCTGCCGAGCAGGATATTGTTAACAAATCCTTTGACAAGGCTGCTGAGCAGATTACAAAGGCATCTGAAGAAAAGAAGCCCTATTATTCATACATTGCAAACAAGGTAGTTACCGCATCAGAGGTAACACAATATGAATACAACTCAACACAAGCTCTGTCACCATCACACGAAACAGACCTATACCTTGGCAGTTGCTGGGACGGCAACCTGATTGAGCCCGATACACTTAAAACAGGTATGTATATGGACAAGGTTCAGCTCAGCCTTATGTATAAGCGCTACGAATACCTTTGTGAAACCGGTGTGAGCGATGCCGACTCATTCAGCCGTTATCTTGTTTCGGTTGGTCTTGTTGATGTTAACGTGTTATTCGACTATCTGGAATATCCAAAGGAGGCATTAATTGTATGCTCGCCTATATCACTTGAGGATATACCCCTTGACAACACCGAGGAAATGACTGTTACACGTATATATAACTCAACCTGGCAGAAGGTTGGCGACGTTATTAAATTAGGTACTAATGGCGACCTTAGTGAGGAGTACTTCACCTCACACTTCTATCGCCGTGCCGACACAATGGCCATGGACGGAAGCTTAGCCGAAAACACCGTGCTCCTTGCACAGGCACACTATGATGAAGATCATTGGTATTGGGGCTTCTGGGCAACGCCTGAAGATTGGACTTGTATAACCATATATAAGAACCCCATGCTCATATTCACACTCAGTTAAAGACCTTCAGAATATTACAAAACAAAAAATCTGTTATCCGAAAGGGTAA
Organism: Clostridia bacterium; assembly: GCA_017380615.1. GTDB lineage: Bacteria > Bacillota > Clostridia > Oscillospirales > Acutalibacteraceae > DTU089. The sequence goes on from JAFODQ010000070.1 coordinate 8,568, forward strand.
CAGATTTTTGTTTATTTTTCGATTGTGTACAGAATGTATATCTTACTCTATAACAGAAATTTCTGCTTTCTCAAGGATATTTTCGGCAGTAATCATTTCCACGTCAAGGTTAATCGCGCGGTAGGCTTTAGTTTCACCTATACCATAAAAATTACCTGCAAGTGCTTTTATATATGCATAACCGAAATCTGCAAAAATAGGACCGCCCGACGTTGTGATATATATCAGTCGCTTTGCTTTACAAAGACCAAATGGTCTACCATTTCTGTATTCAAAGGTAATGCCTGCAACTGTAACCTGCTCCATATATGTTTTAAGAATCGCAGGAAAGCCAAGGTCCCAGAATGGTGCTGCAATAACAATTTCATCTTCCGAAGCAAATTGCTTTGCATAACAAAACATTGGGTCACTAAAATCACCTGAGTGAACCAGCGCCTCTCTTTTTGCAAGAAGCTCACGATTCAACGATAGAATATTCTCTGTATTAAGGTCAACCTCAATCACATCACCTGTCATATCCTTCATAATGCTTTTTGCCAGCACCATTGTTCTTGAATTTTCACGCACACATGCATTTATAAATAAAATTGACATCAAAGTCTCATCCTTTTTTAATAAATTTTTATTTGCCTTAACACTATCAAGGCTTATTTTTCACTCATATCAACAATCACTTTGAGCTGTAACGGGTTACGTGAAGTAATGTTATCAACACCGAGATTGATTACCTTTATCATATATGACGGCTCATTAACTGTCCATATTGAAACAAGGAGTCCCTCGCGGTGAAAAACCTCAACCAGCTCCCTTGTGCAAGCATTGAAATTCATATTGATTCCTACTGCCCCAAGCTCGCGGGTCTTATTTACAAGAGCAAGCAGGTATTGCTCATCCTTATTCTTTTCTACATCAACATCATAATTAAGCCAATATGTAATATCAGGGGTCTGTTCCTTTATCGCTGCCACATTTTCTACCCTTATGGGGATTCGTTTAAGTTTTTGCTTTTCCGAATAATTCAGTTAAGAATTAGTTTTATATTAGTGATATTCCGCATTCTGCGGAGTGATATTTTCGCTGGGCGAAAGTGATATTAAAGCCTTCGGCTTTAGTGATATTGTATTCGCCTTTTTTAAAACTGCCCGAAGGGCGATATCACTCGGCTTTAGCCGAATATCACTGCGAAGCAATATCACTCGCCGTTAGGCGAATACAACTCATCAAAGGCGCAAATAAAAAATGCTGACCCGAAGGTCAGCATTTTATTATTTGCTATTAGCCTTTGATAGCTGCCTGAGCTGCTGCGAGACGAGCAATCGGAACACGGAATGGAGAGCAAGATACATAGTTGAGGCCAATCTTGTGGCAGAACTCAACTGAAACTGGGTCGCCGCCGTGCTC
>JAFODQ010000071.1 GCA_017380615.1 Clostridia bacterium
ATTTCTCTCTGGTTACCGATACATGTCTTTGTACGTGCGTTCTTTGTAACTGCTGAGAAAATCGGAACAGCAACTGCTACAAGGATAGCCATGATAACAACAACGATCATCAATTCAACGAGGGTGAAACCCTTCTTGCTCTTTAAAAACTTAAACATTTAAAGAACCCCTTTCAAAAATAAATTATAATGTTCATAACGTAACTGTTTCGGATGTTTCCGTAACCGTTCCGTAACTTACAGCTACATATTAGCACACTAAATTGTGTTTGTAAACACTTTTTTTGTAAAAAATTCCTAAATATTTAATCTTTGGCAATTTGTGACAAAGGAAGCCTGTTTCATTTATGCAAAGTGCAATATCGCAAAACCATTCATTGTTATATTACCTTTATGCACGATGTAAAGCTTCTCTTATTCTCTCACTCTGAATTGTTTTTCTATCTTTTTAATCACAATAAAGAATGCAGGAATCAGGAATATGTCTGCTGCAATCCAGGCTACCGGGTTTGCGATGCAAGCAGCATCGTAGCCCAGAGTATTCACAAATCCGAAGCCCATTATCGCCCTTGCAACAAGCTCGAAGAAGCCTGCAAACATTGCAACGGAGCTGTAGCCAAGACCTTGAATTGAGTTTCTGAACAGGAACAGAAGAGAAAGAATAAAGTAGAAATAGCTTCCTGCATTAATATATTGCTGTGCAAGATTAATTATGCTTGCCTCTCCCCCGTTAATAAACAAAAGGGAGATATACGGTCCGAGAAATCTTGCAACGCAGAAGCCAATTACGGTGTAACAGGTCGCCAGAACAACACCACTCTTTACACCTTTTTTGATTCTGTCAATTTTACCTGCGCCTAAATTCTGACCACAATAAACAGTCATTGTTGCGCCAATGGTTTCAGATGGCAGCACAATCATAAGCTGTGTTTTACCACCGATTGTAACAGCTGCAATCGCCTCTGCCCCAAGACTGTTAACACAGGACTGAAGCATAACAGAACCGATTGCAGTAATAGAAAACTGCAAAGAAAGAGGGATACCATTTGAAATAAGCTTTTTTATGCAATTCAAATCAATGCCCCGTGTTTCTTTTGTAATATGTAACACAGGGAACTTCTTTTTTACATAGAAAAAACACATCACACCTGAAACAAACTGGGAAATAACAGTCGCAACTGCAGCACCACGCACACCCATATTGAATTGAGTAATAAGAAGAACATCCAATCCGATGTTTAAAACAGATGAAAAAATAAGGAAATAAAGTGGTGTTTTTGAATCCCCCAAAGCTCTTACAATACTCGCAAGTATGTTGTAAAGAATGGTTGCACCAATACCTGCAAAAATTACAACAATGTAATCATGCGCATCCTTATATATATCCTCAGGTGTATTCATCAATCGAAGCAAAGGATCTGTAAGATCAACTGCTATCGCGGTAATTACCACAGCGAGAGCTGCAGATGTATATACAATATTTGCAATGTATTTTTTCAGGGCTTTAAAATCCTGAGCGCCAAAGCGCTGTGCGACCGGCACGGTAAAGCCTGTGCAAAGTCCGATAACTGAGCCAATCACAAGGAAATTAAGCGAACCCACAGAGCCAACAGCTGACAGTGCTGTTTTACCCACAAACTGACCAACAATGATAATATCAGCCATATTGTAAAATTGCTGAAAAAGATTTCCTATCATCAAAGGAAGGCAGAATTTGATAATGTTCATCATAATCCCACCATTGGTCATGTCCTTGGTTTTGTTTTTTGCCATTGCATCACCCCCAAAAAAATTTCACCTTTAAAATGTAACACAAAAATAACACATTTTCAATATAAATTGAAAATACAAAGCTTCAAATCCCGAAATGCTATGCATTAATTATAAAAAGCCTTGTGAAGCACCTGCATCTGAAAAAAGCGACTCTCTCACGAGAGTCGCTTTGAATTATTTTACACTCTTTGCATCCACAATGTTGCCTTCAGCTGTCTTATAGGTCACTGTTACTGTGTCACCCTTATTGAGAATAACAACATTTTCTGCCTCTGCTGCAGCAATTGAATAATAAACCTTGTTGCCGTCAAGTGCAATATAGTAAACACTGTTTCCGTTCACAACAGCTGTTCTGATATCTGAAATAACGCCTGTAATGCTCTTGATTTCAGCCGGGGCAGTTGGTGCGCTCTCACCCGAGGATTCGCCACCTGCTATTGAATCAGGAAGCACTGCATTGTAATCAATATTAAGAATCTTCTTTGTGCTGAGCTTAACCTTGTTCACATAAGCCTTAAGACAAGCCTCAAGATCAGGGTTAGCATCATCCTCGCTTCGAACAGCATCCTGCACACGCTCAACACTAACCATTGCATAGCTCTTAACAACATTGTTATCCTTAAGAGCCATAAAGTATGTTGCCTCACCGTCAATGTTAAGAAGAATCGGGAAGGTTGCGTTCCAGCCCTTATCGGATACGATACCCTGAGCAGATGTCTGAGCACCACTTTCTGTGGTACCTGCAATTCTCTGGAAAACAGCTTCCTTTGTACGCTGGTTGATAATCGCAAAGCCTATGATTGAATCATCATTTGTAACAGATGTAACACCTGTGTAAAGCCACACGTCATCTCCACTTGCAATGCAGCTTGAACCATAGGTTGTGGAAACAACATTTTCCTGACCAATGTAGCCATTGATGAAGCCACCACTGTATTTACCAAAATAGTTATACTGCTTGACAAGAAGGTCCTCAGAATAAATCTGGTCAATCCACTGAATATCCTTATTTGTCTTTACCTCTTCAAGAGAGTAATATTCAATGTTATTCTTATCACACGCATCAACAAGCACAACACCGATAACATCTGCGCCACCAACCAGACCGATTGTCATATCAATTCTTTCACAAACCCAATATGGGTGACCTGCTTCATTGATTTCAAGAGAAGGTGTTCCGAACATATATGTCGGGTATTTGAAACGCAGAACACGATCAAGGCGCTCATTAAGATATTCACCCGTAGAAACCTTGATGTTGGGAAGATTGTTTTCTGCAAGAGAAACAACCTCTGCCTCCTGAGTGTACATGTTAACTCTTACATAAGCCGGGAAGCCATCTCTTGTGTTTTTGATCCACTTAAAAACATCACCATATTTAAGTGGGAAAATTCTGTATGGATTTCCCTGATAGTTAATCTGTGTGGAATATTTATCATCAATAATAAACTGTGAAACCTTTTCCAATTCACCGAGTGTTTTGTTTGCAAGAACAAGAGATGCATCCTTGTCAATCATTGGCACACTCTGAAAATCCTCAAGGCTTGTGATTGTGGTGATGCTCTTATCACTCTCACCGAAATTCTGTGTTTCAACAGAGATAATCTCACTGTAATCTCTCGCTCTGAAGAGAGGTGCTGAAACAAGATAACCAACAAGAAGAATAACAATAAATACCGCTGCAATAACAAGTGGAATAATTGTTCTTTTCTTAACATACGGAATATATTCGGGTCGTGCAATAGCCTTTGTTGTGAGCACTGTCATTGCAAAATAAATAAGAAGCACAATGCCGACAAAGTAATAAAACTCAATTGCCTTGAGATTGATTGCCGGAAGCATAAAGTAGTATGCGATTGCTCCGCCAATTGCAGTAATAATAAGAGAAATAATAATTTTGAGAATTTTCTTCTCAGGTGGGATTACAACCTCTCTTGGTTTTCCTTTACCTGAAAAGTCAACCTTAATAGGATCCATCAAAACAACTCCTTGAAAATGTTATATAAGTATAAATACAATTGTATATTATATACCATATACAATATAAATACAAGACTTTTATTGTGTCTTCATAACCCACTGGCTTACAGATGAATAATCCATATCATCTCCAAAACCGATAATATTGGGGTTCACAGAAACAATTGCTTTTCTATAAAACAAGGGAATAAACGGAACCTCAACCTCAAAGGCCTCAACAAATTCCATGGTTGAAATTTTCCCCTCTTCATAATCGGAATATTCCTTGAAAAACTCTTCATTTATGCCGTATGAAAGCGAGCCTTTTGCACTGAAAAACTGCGACAGATCATAGTCATACGGAAGCTGAGTTTCTCCGATATAAAGACCATAGTGTCCTTCCCGGAGTGCAGCCTGGAAGCTCTGAAGGGTAGCTTTCTCTGTTATTGTTACGCCAAAACCGATTTCCTCAAGAGATTTTTTCACAGCCTGTGCAACAGAAAGCTTATAAGGATTCTCCGTGCACACAAGGATATTTACTCTCAAGGAATTTATTCCATCAGTACGGATTCCGTCCTTGTTGAGCTTGTCATATCCATTGCGCTCCATTATAGCAACAGCTCTCTGAACCTCTCCCTGCAAAGAAGGAAGGTCATCTGTTCTGAGCTGATAAAACGCAGTTTTAAAAGGAGTTACAGCAGCCTCACCCTGTCCCAGAAAGGATGCCGCTGTTATGTCTGCCCTGCTTATACCTATGTTCATCACCTGACGCACCCATTCCACAGATGTCACAGAGCCCGCCCACTTTGAGTTCACCCCAACAAAAACGAGATTATTCATATTCTGTGAAATTGTGGAGGATGAAAGATTAATATACTCAGTCTTACTCAGGTCATGTTTATAAACACTGATTTCATTGGATTTAAACGGATAAATCGGACTTGACATACCCGCCATATCAAGAAGCGCTATTTGCTTATTGAGAAGCTTATCATAATCTCTGTGTCTTTCATTTGCCTGAAAATACGGAACATCACCAAGATGCTGCAGCTTATATTTACCACTACCGATATATGCACCGTTTGAAATTCTGATGATAGGGAAATTCAATGTGTTGAGATTAAATGCACTCTCTCTTGAAAAAGTGAATTCCACCGTGAGATTATCAATCACTCTTATTGCTGCCACATTTGAAAGAGACGGCTTATAATAGGCATTTGCCCCTGCTTTTTCGAACGATGCCTTTACATATGCAGCATTAAGCTGAACTCCATCCGAAAAGAAAACCTTATCAAGAAGCTTAACCGTAACCTTTTTGCCGTCAACCCTTTCAGAAGCAGCAAGAAGCCTTGCGCCTCTGCCATCCTCTGTTGAGGTATAAAGAGATTCAAATATAACCGGAATCAAAGCTCTGTTGAGCCCACTTTTACTTTCGAAAGGATTTATGTTGTCTGCGCTTGTATAGGGTAGTGAAAATTTAGCATCTATAATTTCTGTCGGGAGAATATATTCATCGGTGCCTTCTTGTATTTCATCTCTCTTGCAGGAGAAAAGAGTAAAGCACATGGCAATAATCAGCAAAACTGAAATAATCCGTTTTGTCATTTAAGCACCACCCTCTCTATACTCTCTGCCTTGCCGGTTTTTTCATCAATGGAAATAACAACACCGTTGATTGCACATTCACCCTGTGCATTTTCAAACCTTACAGGAAGATTAGTTCTGAACTTTCTGATAGCAAGCTGCGGCTCCACGCCAAGAACAGATTGCACAGGACCACACATACCAACATCTGTAATATAAGCCGTTCCCTTGGGCAGAAGCTGTTCATCCGCTGTCTGCACATGAGTGTGAGTACCTATAACTGCTGTCACCCTACCGTCAAGGAAAAAGCCCATTGCACGTTTCTCGGCAGTTGCCTCAGCATGAAAATCAACAATTTTGATTTTGCAACCATCCGTCTGTTCAAGAGCCTTCTCCATCTGCGAAAAAGGATTACCCAAAGGCTCAGAATACGCCGTGCCCTGCATATTGATAACAGCAATTCTGTATCTGCCTTTATCAATGATGCCCACGCCCTCACCGGGTGCACCCTCAGGATAATTAAAGGGTCTCACAACAGGCACATCACCTTCAAGATATTCTGAAAACTCAGGTCTTTTATATGTGTGGTTGCCAAGTGTTATGAAATCCACCCCACTGTCAAGAAGCATATCCACAGACCTTGGAGTAACGCCATTCCCTTTTGCAGAGTTCTCTCCGTTTGCAATGCACACATCTATATTATGTTCTCTTTTGAAGCGAGGAAGCTTATCCATAAGGAAAGAGCAGCCTATCTCACCCACAACATCACCTAAAAAGAACAAGCGCATAATTTATACCATCATTTCTATTGGGCAAAACCTGCCCATAAAATTCCAGAAGCGAAACCTGTATGGCTTCGCTTCGGATAAATCATTTTTTATTTTGCAAAGTCAATTGCTCGGCTTTCTCTTATTACATTAACCTTAATCTGACCAGGATATTCAAGCTCACCTTCAATTTTCTGAACGATGTCTCTTGCAAGAAGCACCATCTGATCATCTGAAACAGCCTCAGGCTTAACCATAATACGAACCTCACGACCAGCCTGAATAGCAAATGCATTATCAACACCGGGGAACGAGGTTGTAATCTCTTCAAGCTTCTGAAGACGCTGAATATATGACTCAATGTTTTCGCGTCTTGCACCCGGTCTTGCAGCAGAAATTGCATCAGCTGCCTGAACAAGGCAAGCAATAACAGTTTTCGCTTCAACATCACCGTGATGTGCCTGAATAGCATGAATAACCTGCTCATTCTCTTTATTCTTCTTGGCAACCTCAACACCGAGTTCAATGTGAGTGCCTTCTTTTTCGTGGTCAAGTGCTTTACCGATATCGTGAAGAAGACCTGCACGCTTTGCAAGCTTCACATCTGCGCCAAGCTCCGCAGCCATAAGACCTGCAAGATATGAAACCTCAAGAGAATGGTTAAGTACATTCTGACCATAGCTGGTACGATATTTAAGCTTACCGAGAAGCTTAACGATATCACCGTGAAGGCCGTTGACACCTGCATCAATAACAGCCTTTTCGCCTGTCTGACGAATTGTATGTTCAACCTCACGCTTTGATTTTTCATACATTTCCTCAATGCGTGCCGGGTGAATTCTTCCGTCTGCAACAAGCTTTTCAAGAGTGAGCCTTGCAATTTCACGGCGAACAGGCTCAAAGCAGGAAACTGTGATTGCCTCAGGTGTGTCATCAATAATAAGGTCAACACCTGTTATTGTTTCGATTGTGCGGATGTTTCTACCCTCACGGCCGATGATACGACCCTTCATTTCATCACTTGGGATGGTAACAACAGAAACTGTTGCTTCTGCGGCGTGGTCAGCTGCGCAGCGCTGAATTGCACCTGCAATAACCTCACCTGCCAGCTTATCCATATCATCCTTGAGCTGCTGCTCATAGTCATAAATCTTTGTTGCCTTTTCATGAACAAGCTGTTCCTCAAGGCTCTTGAGAAGAACATCCTTTGCCTGCTCCTTGGAATAGCCTGAAATCCTCTCAAGAATTTCGAGCTGACTCTTCTTGAGTGACTCAACCTCAGCCTCTTTCGCTTCAACAGCCTTGATTTTCTGCTGAAGAGTCTCCTCCTTCTTCTCCTGTGCCTCAACCTTTTTGTCAAGGCTTTCTTCCTTCTGGATGATTCTTCTTTCCTGACGCTGAACCTCTGCGCGTCTTTCGCGAAGATCGTGTTCTGTTTCTGATCTTAATTTGTGGATTTCATCCTTAGCTTCAAGGATTGCTTCCTTTTTCTTCTGCTCTGCCTCTGTCATGGCGTTGCTCACGATACGAGCAGCCTCCTGTGTGGCTGAGCCGATTGCAGCTTCTGCAACCTTTTTACGATGTGCGCCACCGACAACAAAGCCCACAACACCACCGATAATCAATGCAACAGCACCGATAATAATTGCTACAACTGTAGGTACCATAGCAGGTTAACTCCTTTCACAAAATTTGAAGTGTTCATAAAACAAAAAATGACGGAATCACTTCCGTCATGACCGTGGAAAACCACATATAATAATAGTTTTGCTGAAGCCCAGAAATCTGATTGCTTTAGCTATATAAAATTAAATTATAATGAAATTCTATTAAAATTTATGTTAAAAATAATAATATATATCGAAACAAAACTAATTATCATATCATACGGATAGTGCATTACTCTTCAAAATAATACATCATCTCGTATATTATAATAAAAATTAGTTTATTAGTCAAGAAAAAATAAAGTCAAATTTAATTTTTTTGTAATTATTTTACAATAATTTTTCTTTTTATGATTTATATACTCTTTCAATTTCATCAAAAATCGCATCTGCTTTTGCCTTTTGCTCGGCATATGCGAGAGTGTTTCTGACTGATTTTTCCTTCCACAAGGAAAGAAGCTCAGGGTAAACAAGAAGCGCCTCAAATGCAAAGCTGCCGCCATACATAGCCTTAAGGAGTGTAATCACATCGCAGGGGTCTGCCTTATCATTATCAAAAAGATGGCCCTTCTGAACAGCAAAAACGCAAAGATTTCTTGCACTTGCGGAATCTATGCTCTCATCACAAGTGAGAACAGCATCCACTCTTCTTTCAACCTCTTCAAGAGGAAGGAGAAACGCCTGTGCCATCATCATGCCTATTTCCTTCTCACCAAAGCCTCGTTTTCTGAGAGCGCCGATAAATCCTGCAACCACAAGACCTACTTCATCATTCTGCTCTTCAATTCCCGTTTTGCTGTCGAGAATCCACTGAGGAACATTATTTTTGTTTTCCATAAAATCACCACCTCAATTATATCATTCAGATTAAAAAAAACAATAGAAACCACAAAAAAAGAAAGCCGATGATGAACATCGACTTTCTTTCAACTTAAAACTCAGGAATCTCAATTTCAATTTCTCTGCCAAGATCAGAGGATTTTGCAATACCTGAAATGATTGCCTGATTATAAATAATCTGACTTGTCGGAACAGGTGATGGAAGATTGAACTCAATCGCATCAATAAATGAACGGATCTTCTTATCAAAATTGTCACCATCATTCTGCATTTCAGGAATAACAGTTTCAACACATTCGCCAGCAATATTGTGGTAAATTGTCATTGGTCCACCGATTGAGCCATTCCAGCACTCTGTTGAAGGAATGCGAAGTCCACCCTCTGTACCCATAATGATTGTGTCACCGGGAGTATCGCAATGCATTGCCCATGCAATTCTGAAGTCAAGTGTTACGCCACCCTCAAGGCGAATGTATGCTGCTGCAAAGTCATCAACACCGAAAACCTCTGTATATTCAGGCTTCTGAAGATATTCAGGCTTCTTACCGAAGAGACCTGCCTTGAAGCCGGTAACTGTGAGTGGCTTTGGATAGCCGATTGCATTAAGCACCATATCAAGTGAATAGCATCCGATATCGCCCAATGCACCGAGACCTGCTGTGTCCTCCTGAATGAAGGATGTGCCGAATGGAGTGGGAATACCCATTCTTCTGCCACCACCGGTCTGGATATAGTAGATTTTGCCAAGAACACCGCTTTCGCAGATTTTCTTAACCATCTTCATATTTTCATCGAAACGAGGCTGGAAGCCGATTGAAAGAATCTTGCCGCTCTTCTTCTCTGCCTTGCAGATGTCAACAGCCTCTTCCATTGTAACACACATTGGCTTTTCAAGAAGAACGTTAACACCGTGCTCAAGCGCATAGATTGTGCATGGTGCATGCTCACGGTTATAAGTACAAACAGAAACAGCGTCCAAATCCTTTTCGTTATCGATAAGCTCCTTATCGCTGTTATAATATCTGCCTTCAACACCGTTTGCCTTTGCAAATGCTTCTGCCTTGCCGGGAACTAAATCTGCGAATGCAACAACCTCAACATCCTCGCACTTGAGGTAGCTCTTAAGATGAGCCTCTGCAATCCAGCCACAACCAATGATTCCGACTTTGATTTTCTTGCCGTTATAAACCTTTGCTTCCTCATGTTTTTCCTTGAAAGCATCAAGAATACTTGCCATAATAAACCTCCGTAAAGATAAATTTTCTTCCTTAATAGCCTACCATATTCAAAAATTTCTTTCAAGAAAAGATGACAAAATCCAGGTTTTAAACTTGCACAAAAAATAAAATAATTACTTGTAAATGTTCAACAAACCGGATTTTTTATATCAAAAAAACACAAAAAACAACGCCATTGTTAACAGTTTGTTAATAATTTCTCAACAAGTTTTCAACATCCTTGTGTTAATATAACCTTGCCAATACGATACGTAGGATGTAAAAAATCCTCAATCAAGAAAAGACCACTGCAGGTGCAGTGGTCTTTTCTTTTTATAATATTCATTAACCTCTGAAGGTTGGTGCATTTTTGGGAGTTGTGCCTTTAACGACCTTGTGGTAATAGCTGTAAGTCATTGGAGTGTCCTGACGGAGATTGCCTGCATCGGTTACCTGACCAAGGAAGATGGTGTGGGTGTCGGTTTCAAGAGTATTGACAACCTTGCAGGTTATATATGACATTGCCTGGGGTAAAACCGGAGTGAATTCCTTAACAAGCGGTTCAATTCCCTCAAACTTATCTGTATCTCTTCCGCTTCTGAAGCCAAAGCTGCCGATTATGATGGGATCAACACCTTCACCGAGAATATTCACAGCAAAAATACCTGTATCCTTGATGCACTTGTTGGTGTAGTTATC
>JAFODQ010000072.1 GCA_017380615.1 Clostridia bacterium
ATTTTTTTATAAATACAATTTTGCATTACACTCATTGAAAGGATTATAGTCGAATTTTCGAAGAAAATTCGATACCAAATCATAATTTGGTATCGAAACAGTGTAATTTTACACTGTTTCGACTAACTATAATCGTTATAATGATTGTAATTTGTCGAAACGCTGTCGCGTTTCGCAAAAGCCGATTTTATCGGCTTTTAGCAAAATTGGTTTTTATAAATACAATTTTGCATTACACTCATTGAAAGGATTATAGTCGAATTTTCGAAGAAAATTCGATACCAAATCATAATTTGGTATCGAAACAGTGTAATTTTACACTGTTTCGACTAACTATAATCGTTATAATCATTACATAACAACCCGAAGGGAGTCTCATTTATGAAAAAACTCAAGGATAAGCTTGGCTACGGCGTGGGAGCCATAGGACTTGACCTAAGCTACGGCTTATTTTACTCATACCTTGCGAAATATTTCACAGACACACTCAGTCTTAACTATTGGTTTTTGCTGTTACTGACCCCTGTTGCCCGCATATGGGACGGAATAAATGACCCCATGATGGGCACAATTGTTGACAACACAAGAACAAGGATGGGTAAATACCGTCCCTGGATTTTAATTGGTGCTTGCTGCAACGCCGTTGTTCTTTCTCTTCTTTTCACAAATCCCGGACTTGCTCCGGACGGAATCGGAATTCACATCTATGTTGCAGTTTTCTATGTACTCTGGGGTATGACAAACACAATGGCAGATATACCATATTGGTCTATGGTGCCCTCCTTCACAAGCGACCCCAACGAGAGAAACCTGATTGCAACAATTGCAAGAACTTTTTCAGGTCTCGGTCAGGGAATCATTTCAATTCTTACCCCTGTTATGCTCCCCATTCTCAGTGTAACAATGCTCAATGGTGAAAAGGTTGCAGACTCCAAGGGCTACAGCACATGGGCAATTATCTGTGCTGCTGCCCTCATAGGCTTCTCAGTGCTTTCAGTATCTCAAACAAAGGAACGAGTGCTTACAACGCCCAAGGAGAAATTCTCCTTCAAAAAGATTTTCAGAGTTCTTGGCACCAACGACCAGCTTCGCACATTTATGCTCTTTGCAATGCTCTCAAATGCAGGCTACTATATGATTTCAGGTGTTGGCGTTTATTTCTTCGATGTGGTTGTTGGTGACCCATCAAAGCAATCGACCTTCAACCTTATCGGTGCTGTGGGCTCGGTTCTCGGTCTTGGCGTTGTTCCCGTGCTGACAAAGTTCATTTCAAGAAAGAAAACCTACCAGACCTCGCTTTGCCTTGTGCTTGCAGGCTTCATCGGTATGCTCATTTGCTCAAAGGCTGAAAGCTATATGATAATGAATTTCTGCTATCTTCTTGCATCAATTGGTGTTGCTTCAATGTTCGTTTCGCAGACAGTCTTCCTTGCAGACATTGTTGACTATGGCGAAATCAAGATGGGTGACCGTGCCGAGGCTGTTACCTTCTCAATGAAGGGCTTCCTCCAGAAGATGGCTTACACAATTCAGACAATCATCCTCTTTTCAGGTCTCATTATTTCAAACTATGCACCAAGAAGTGCAGAAAAGCTTGTTTACACTCAGGCAGAAAAAAGTGCGGTAAGCTTTATGATGCTTATATGCCCGATCATACTTGTTACACTTTCACTTATTGTTTTCTCCACAAAATATAAGCTTCACGGAGAATATATGGAAAGCATTACAAAGCAAATCAACGAAAAACACTCCGAACTGAAAGAAGGTTAATTGATGAACAAAATCAAAAAGCTTTTTAAAAAATGGGATATAGGTCTTCTTGCCGGTATAGGTCTTACAGTACTGGGAGTTATATTGATGATTCTCCCGGGTTCATCCCTGACAACAGTTTGTTTAATTCTTGGAATCGGCACTGCAATAAAAGGCTTCACAAAGCTTTTCTCCTACATTAAAGCAAAACGGACTTCAGCTGAAAGAAATTCAGAGCTGATTTCGGCAATACTCATTCTTCTTGCAGCATTTGTGCTTATTGCTCACCCCGAAAAATTACTTTCTGTTATTCCCGTGCTTATCGGTATCGGTGTGTTGGTTTACGGAATTTCAGGAATATTCAAAAGAGGTGGTCTCTTCTCCAAAGCAACAGCAATAATCACAATAATTGTGGGAGCAGGTATAATCGGCTCACCCTTTGCATTCGCAGAGGCTGTAACCTCAATTCTGGGCGTGGCACTGATTATTGTGGGAGTGATTGTAATTATAAATGCAAGAAACACCTTGACACTTCAGATAGAGCCTCCCACCGACGACGGCTACACAGAGGTTGAGTTTACTGATGTGGAATAAGCATTCAAAAAAGGGGATGTAAAAAAAGCGCAGACCACATAAAACAATACAAATCAAGGGGGTTCCTGCAGGATGATACCTGTAAGAACCCCCTTAAACAATAGAAAGACCGCCAGTTATTAAGAATTTTAAGTTTTATGCTACGAACAAATCTCGCCACTCGACGTACCTTTGTACGCCTTCGGGTAAACAAAAACAAGTCTGAAGCCTTGTTTTTGCTCGGTTTGTCCGTTCTGCATCTTTTTTTCCTATCCCCTAAAAAGAGGCTGAAAAAAACTTATCGTTTTTTACAGCCCCTTTTGATTTTACATTTTTGATAAATCAAGCTTATCGTATTTTATTATGAAACCCTTGAAGAAATCAATTATTTTTTCAACGCCACCCTCTTCATTGCTTTCACAATTAAGCACAAGAAGTGGCTCATGGACACTCATTCTCAAAAGAAGCCAGCCATTACCGTTTGCTTCATCGAAATTAAATCGGATACCCTCATAGTTTGTGGGGGCAACTGTTGTAAATTCCGTTTCCTCGGCAAGCGCCTTGAGATCTGCAATAACACAGTTTCCGTAATCACGGAAATCATCAAGAAGAATTTTAAAGCGAATCTCTCTTTCTTCCACCGGGATTTCAAGGTCTGCAATAACATCCTCAATTGCCTTTCCCTCTTTGGAAAGCCTTGCAGCCTCAATAATGATTTTTGTTATGAGATATGCACCATCATCAAGATAATAGTTTTCAGAGAACGCAGCGTGACCTGAGGTTTCAATGGCAAGAGGTGCATTTTTGTTTTCCTCCTCCACAAGACGGATTGCTTCATCAATAACATTTTTATAGCCTCTCTTGAAGCGATGATGCACACCACCGAGAGCCTGTTCAATAAATTTATTCAGCCCGTCTGATGTTACGGAATCCGTAACGATAACACCACCCTCAGCATCCTTAAGTGCTATGTATGCTGCAAGTGCTACCAGCTTGTTTCTGTTGATTTCATTTGCATTTTTATCAACACATGCAGCTCTGTCACAGTCGGTATCAAAAATCACGCCAAGGTCTGCTCTTGCTTGGCTTACAGCCTGACAGATTGACTCCATCGCCTGCTTGTTTTCTGGGTTTGGTATATGATTTGGAAATGTTCCGTCAGGCTCCAGAAATCTGCTACCCTCAATATCGGCACCAAGAACCTTAAGCACCTTTTGGGCGTAGAATGCACCAACACCATTACCTGCGTCCACAACAATTTTAAGACCCTTAAGAGGATGCTCATAATCCTCTCCGTTTACACCGTCTTTAATCATTGTGCAAAGATCCTCACAGTATTTATCCATCCCTGGAAGCATCTGTGCCTCTGCATCACATCGGGGTGCGATATATGGGTTTTTCTGCGCATATTGAAGTATTTCCTTTATATCTCCACCTGAAAAGCCACCCTGACGGGTAAAGAATTTAAGTCCATTCATCTCCATTGGAAGATGACTTGCTGTAATCTCAATTGAAGCATCAAGAGAGAAGTTAACAACAGACATAAACATTGAGGGTGTGGATGCAAGACCACAATCATAAACCTTCACACCGAGGCTGAGAAGTGCATTGCAGACTGTTTTGAAAATTCTTGGTGAAGAAACTCTCGAATCATAGCCCACTGCGATTGTAAGCTCATTCTCAGAAAGCTTGTTTTTGAGAAAAACAACAAGGGCATTTGCTATGCTCTCCAATCTTTCATCTGTTAAATCAACTGCACCTTTCTCATCGGGAATTGCCGTGCCTCTGATATCCGTGCCACTTTTAAGATACATAAGATTATCCATCAATATTCTCTCCTTGCAACATAATAAACACGCTCCGTGTCTTCCTTTGGACCTCCACAGCTCAGGTCTCGGTATCTTTTAACAATACTGAAACCATTGCTTTCTGCTGCAGCTGTGATTTCCTCATCGGTGAAGGCTGTTTCGCTGAAATTTTCGTTGAAGCGCTCATAGGTCTCTCCGTCCTTCACAAAAAAATCAAGGTTTATGCTTACCGTGCGATTATCCTGAAGGAGTCTGTTTTGCCAAACACAATAAACATTCTTTTCATCATAAACAAAGGTGTTATTTCCAAGCACCTGCCGGTGCTTATAAAGTGTGTTCACATCAAAAATCATTATACCCTTATCGTCAATGAAATTTTTCAACCGACTGAAGGTTTCGTTGAGCTCCTCGACACCTCCAAGATGATTGATGCTGTCAAGTGCACACACAATTGCCCTGACTGTTCCGTAAAGGTCTGTTTCCTGCATTTTCTGGCAAAGGAACATTATGCTCTGTTCCTCATCATAGGCCTTATTCTGTGCCTGCATAAGCATATCTGCAGAGGCATCCGTTGCAATAACCTCATAGCCCATCTTTGAAAATTCAACAGAAAGTGAGCCTGTGCCACAGGCAAGATCAAGAAGAAGGCCATCCTTTATATCAAAATCTGCAAGAATGCTTGCAATATATTCTGCACGTTTTTTATAGTCCACATTAACTGTGAGCTCATCATAAACATTGGCAAAAGAGTTATATGACATATTGTTCCTCCAAGGGTTTATTTTATTTAATTTTACCATACTTACAACAAGATAACAACAAAACTTCCTTACTCGTTTGTCAAAAAGCAGAGGCTAAATTTGTAAACATTGCACACTTTAAAGGGACATCTGTATATGTTAATATATTGTTAACAATCTATCCGGAGGATTTATTATGAAAAAACTTCTTACAGTATTTTTATCACTTATCATAGCTTGTGCCGGAATTCTCCCCTGCTTTGCCGATGACGGCAAATGCGATTGTGGTCAATCGCCCATAATCTATGTTGCGGCACTTGGTAGCGGATATGTTTTCCTTGATGCAGGCACGGAAAACGAAAAGCAGCTTTTCCGTCCTGAAACAGAGGATATTCTTGCAGACTTTGCACCACTTGTACCTGCTGCAGGAGAGCTTCTTCTCCACGCTGATTATGACGCCTTCGGCGATGTGCTTCTTGACTGCGTGAACAAATCCTTCGGTCCTCTTGCAATGGACAATGAGGGTAACTCACAGCCCAATGTAACCTCAGAGGAATTCCACCCTGAAAATGCAGATCACGGAATTGAATACAGCTATTATTTCGGCTATGATTTCCGAGAGGATCCAATTGTGAATGCCCACAAGCTCCACGATTACATTGAAGAGGTCAAGGAAATCACAGGTCATGATTCAGTAAGAATGAGAGCCTCATCAATGGGTGGTGTTACAACACTTGCCTACCTCAATCTTTACGGATCAGATGGTATCGAAACAATCATTTTCCAGAACTGTCCGCTTCAGGGTACAGCTGTTGCAGGCGAGCTCTATAACGGAAAGCTCCACATTGACAAGGATGCCCTTGTGAGATACGCATCAGGTGCACTCCCCTCAATGGACAGCGATATTCTTGCAGGTATTCTTATCACCATTATTGATATGCTTGACTCTGCCGGTGTTTGGGCAGGACTTCTTGACATTGCAGATGTTATTGTTGCGAATCTCAAGGATAGGGTTTTTGACGAGGCACTTATACCGATTTTTGCAACAATGCCGGGCATCTGGAGCTTTGTTCCTGATGAATACTATGAAACTGCAAAGGACTTTATGGGTCTTGATCCACAAACTCACAGTGTGCTTCTTGAAAGGCTTGATTATTATCACTATGAGGTTCAGTCAAAGGCAGGCGAGCTCCTCAAAGCAGCACAGACAAACGGAACAAATATCTACATAGTTGCAGGCTACAACATGCAGAGAACACCTCTTGTTGAAGCATATATGAACAACTCAGACGGTACTGTTGACACACAGTATGCCTCCGTTGGTGCAACATGTGCATACATCGGCGAAAAGCTTCCTTCCGATTACAAGCAAGCTGTTAAAGCTGAATACAACTACATTTCACCCGACAGAGTAATCGATGCCTCCACCTGCGCTCTTCCTGAGCAGACCTGGTTTATTAAGGATATGCTTCACTCAACCTGCCACGACGGGCACGATGCATTCTACAGAGTGCTTTTTGAAAGCAAAGAACAGCTCACTGTCCACGATCTGGAGGAATACCCTCAGTTTATGCAGAATGACACAGTGCACCAGAGCTTTTACAGAGTTGAAAGACAGGGCACAGAGCTTGAGGAAGCAATGAAGGATGCAACACAGCAAACAAGCTTCTTCAACATTATGAAGCTCATATCCACCTTCTTTAAGAGCATCTGGAAATTCCTGATGGGCTAAAAACAAAACAAAAATCACATCTCGGATGAGATGTGATTTTTTATTTTATAGCCTGTCTAAAGTCAATTCATAAGCCGGAATAAATTCATCAAGGAAAACATCTGCTTCAGGGATATTAGCTGCAAGAATCCTTTTCCTTGTTGCCGCTTCAGCTTCGCTGAACTCCGTGTTACCTGCCTTTCTTTCCTCAATGCACTTAATGAGAGCACTGAGCTTGTCTGCAGCCTTGACAAGAGGCGCAAGCTCCTCATCATCACACCCTGTGAGAAGAGAGGAAAACACATCCTGTAAATCCTCA
>JAFODQ010000015.1 GCA_017380615.1 Clostridia bacterium
AATCCACACGGAGCTGAAATATTCTGCCTTTTCGCCAAAAACAATCATAACCTTTGCAGTTTTGATTGCGTTATAAATATATGGCTCGTACTGCTCGGCAATTTTATCACGAAGACTGATTCGGCTGAAGAAAACCTTATATCCCTCTGCAACAAGAGCATTGTAAAGATCCTGAGCGTCCACACTGTCCTGTGTTCTTTCAATGCCGTTTTCACGGTCACTGTCCTTGAAGCTGATGAACACATCGTATGCAGGCTCCTTGCTTGCTTTTTCAAGCCACTCAACACGAACCTTCTCAATATATTCTGCCTGCTTCTTATATTCCGCTGAAATTTCACCCGGTGCAAGAGAGATTGCCTTCTGCACGTCCTTATCATTGATAAATGAGTCCTCTGTAATATTATTGCAGGTTGGAACCTTCTTGCTCTCGTTCATATCTGTAACATAAACGATACCTGCAAGGGCAAGTGCTCTGCCCCAATATGCCTCGTGATTTTTGGACTCCTTTACAATGATTTCTTCAAACAGCTCTGCTGATTTTTCGAAATCACCGTCACGAAGTGCTGACCATGCATTCGCACGGTCAACGGCGTGGACATCGTTAGCGCTGTCCACCTCCCACTTGTTTCTGCAATATTCACAAACATAAAAATTCCCTTCACGGGTGACTGTGCCACCACATGATTTACAAGCTATTGCCATAAATTCTCCTCAAATTCCAAAATTTACTTACGTGCGTTTAAGTTTTCATCAATATCCTTGATTTTGTTTTTTGTTTCCTTTGCGCCCTTCTTGACATAAATCATCATCGCAATCATACCTGCTGTGTACAAAACACCAAGAAATGCTGTGCCACCATTTGCATTAAGAATACCCACAACAACAGCAATAAGACCGATAATTGCAAAAACAAGGAACATCTTGAAGCTTACACTCTCAAGCTTGTTTGTTTTGTTAAGCTTTGTGAAGCGCTTGCCTGCTGCATCTGCCTGCGCCTTTGAAAGAGTGATGCAATGGGTCTGTCTGTCCTTATTAACAAGAGTAAGGTATCTGTTGAATTCAGGCACATCCCTGAGCATCTTTGTTGAATTGCTGATTGTCTCCTCAGAGGTTGCCTCAATTCGCATGAGACAAATCAACCAATAGACATCGGGGTTATTCGCATCAAAGCTGAGCACAAGATTAAGGAAATACTCTGCCTCTGCGAAAAGACCAACACTGATAATCCTTGTGCTGATTGCAACAAGAATATCCTTAAGTGCAGAAATCTCCTTTGTATAGTATCTGATAAGCTGCTTTGCAAGCTCGCAATCCTCTTTACGGGAAATATTCTGTGCCAGCTTGCTGAGATATTCGCGCACAACACTGTTTGGCGCCTTGCAGTACTTAAGAAGAGTTTCAAATGATTTGATAACCTCTTCGTTTGAAGCTTTTGTTTCAAGATTTGTTGCAACAATAAGCTTGAGTGCTTTTTCGTTACCCTCATCCACACTAAGAACATTCTTAACGCACTGCAATCTTTCATTTATGTTTTTGGCGCGTGATGCATAATCAAGGTTATATGCAATGTATTCGTCAACCTCTGATGGGTCAAGAGTGTTGAGCATAAGGCAGAAAAGAGGGAATTCTGCTCTCTTTATGCTGCTGCGGAAGGCATAGTCAATCCACCTATCTCTTTCATCGAAATCAAATGGAAGAATAACCTCAAGCGCTTTGTAGTATGCAGGTGGATAAAGAACACCGTCTGCTGAATAAATGAGAGAAAGAAGATTCTTTGCATCTGTCTTCGAGGCGCAGCTGAGATATTTTTCAATAACACCGAAATCCTCTTCGGTGAAGGAAGACATAAAGTCAACGAGCTTCTTTACATCAGGCACCTGATATTTGATAAGAAGCCTTGATATAATTGCAGGAGCGCAGGTCGGATTATTGAAGAGGATATCCTCTGTGAGGTTTGATGCCTCCGGCCATTGCTTCATGTTGATGTATGTATTGATAAGCTCAAGGCTCTGCTTCTCGCTGATGCTTGTTTCTGCGATTGCACCTGCACCGATTTCTCTCTTCTGAACAGCATTTGTGGAAAGGCTTGTTGCCTTTTTTGACATCTGACCGCCGGCAATCTCAATCTTTTCAAGATGAACATTTCTCTTTGACTCATCCACCACACGCCTGATATGGCGTGTAAGATCTGAAAGGAAGGTCATATCGGAAGCATTAAGGCACTGACGGGATTTAAGCACTGCAGGAAGATCTCCCGGGTTCATATTCTTGTAAACCACAACAAGTGAATTCTTGTGCTTCTCGCCCTTCTCGATTCTTGTTTTGAATCTGCTCCACTCGTTTTTAATCCACACGGAGCTGAAATATTCTGCCTTTTCGCCAAAAACAATCATAACCTTTGCAGTTTTGATTGCGTTATAAATATATGGCTCGTACTGCTCG
>JAFODQ010000073.1 GCA_017380615.1 Clostridia bacterium
TTCAGTTGTATGTGTAAATGCATCGTACGAAACATCATATTCCACAGAAATAATGTTTGAGTTATGTTTGTATTGCTCATAAGCATAATTTGTATCAGTCTCATTTTCAAATTGGAGAATATAGAAGTTGGAAAAGCCACTTACTATATCAATCGCATTATATGTATCAATATATTTGTCTGATTGAACAATAAGACGAGGACAATAATTGATTTCTATTTCTTCGTCTGTATTTTCCGCTGTTTGTTCTTCCTCAATAAAATCAGGAGTAACAAACTCGGAATCACTGTATTCCTTTATCATTTCATTTACATCTTGGCAAAATTCCTCGATATTTTCTGTAGAAACAGCATCTTCTGTTGCCGATACAGGAATACCGAGTATTGATGCAAATAATGAAATACATAAAATAAAACTTATTACTTTCTTCATTTGTTACTCCTTCTTTCGTGAACATACTTTTTCAACTTTATGGTATTATTCTTCAGATTTCATTTCAACGAATTTGCCGAAATGCAAGAAAAAGTAATACGAAACGCAGAAAAATGCACCTGACACATCATTGAGTCAGGTGCATTAAGCTATAAATTATTTTCTTAAAATCATTACTGTTGAAATAAATTCTTTGTTTTGTTCATCGTATTCCCAGTTGTAATCGCCATCATAGTTTTTAAGAGCGGATTTTATGCTTTTTATTCCCAAGCCGTGTTGTTTTTTATTAGCCTTACTTGATTTAAGGCTGTTGCCTTGAGTAACGGGTTTGGTATCACAACTGTTAGTAACTACAATAACATCGTAGGTGTTTCTGTGGTCTGTTTGAAGATGAATTGATTTTTCCTCTGATTTTTCGGCTGATTCCAAGGCATTATCAAGGAGATTACCAAGAATTGAAACAAGGTCAAACATCTGAACACCCGAAAGGTTAGATAACCTTACATCATAATCGAAGCTAACACCTTTAATCTCACATTCGGTTATGTATTTATTGATAATAACATCAAGATTGTGGTTGCCGCTTGAAGCGTGACGGCTATATTTTTTTAAATCAGCGGTCAAGCGTTCTAAATATTCAATAATATTTTCATCATACGTCATATTACGTATTGCCTGAAGATGATTTTTCGTATCGTGAGCATAAACCATAAGGTTATTGTTCTGCCGTTCGAGGATTTCAAAGTATTTGTTATCCGTTTCCTGGGCTTGTTTAATGGCACGGAGTTCAACAAGTTCTGTTTCATTTTGTGATTGCTTTTGTTGAAGAATACAAGTGCCAATTACCAATATTGAAAGTAACATTGTAGAAATTGCTATTATCAATCTAAGCCTATCAGATGGATTACCGTAATATGAAACAAGACCAAAGATAGTTACTACAATTAATAAAGAAAACGGATAAATTAAAGATGTTATATAAGCTTTTTCAATGGAACGAAATTTATTAATGATAAAAGATATTATTTTCAAGAAGACAAACAATAATGATTTGCTTAATATAATTAAAATTATATATGAAGCTGCGTCATTTATAAAATCTCTGGAAGACCCACCTAAAATTATTGCATCAACCTCTAAAACAATAAACTCAGTAACGCTTACAAGACACGTGAATAGTATTGAGTAAAAAATCGAAAAAACACTTTTTAGTTTATATAAAAAATGCAAAAACAAAAACTGAAATACCGTTAATACAATGGTGTTAACTACAACATTATAATCAAACGCAAGGTTAATACCGCACATAATCATATAACCTACTGTAATC
The DNA here is from genome assembly GCA_017380615.1 of Clostridia bacterium. Taxonomy (GTDB): domain Bacteria; phylum Bacillota; class Clostridia; order Oscillospirales; family Acutalibacteraceae; genus DTU089. Next base: position 1,763 of record JAFODQ010000073.1, read on the forward strand.
AAAGCAAAATTACGCAGTTTCTTTTTTGTGGGGGCTATACTTTCATAAAACTCAAAGGAAATTAAACCTTCAACAAACTGCAACAACACATTTAAAATCGCAGTATTCAATACAACTCCCCCTTTAAGTAATTAAACCAATATTTTCTGAAATCAGCCTGTTTTCGTGTGGCAACAGAAATTCTGTCACCATTTACATACACTTCGGAATAGTCGTACTTGGTAACGTGATGAACATTGATTATAAAGCTGTTGTGAACAATATAAAAATATGGTTGAGTAAGCTTTTTCACCCATTCATCCCAGGAATCTTTAACAACATAATTGCCGTTGACGGTTACGATTGTGATTTTCCGATTTTCACGTTTTACATAGCAGATATCGTTAACGGAAATTTTGGTGTGTTCAGAACCCTGCTTTAAATAAATATCAACAAGCATGGTGTTCAGAAACTCCATAGCTTTATCAAGTCCGGAATAAAGTCTTTTTATATCAAAGGGCTTATTGAAAAATCTGAATGCTCTCAAATCCATAGCATCATCCTGAAATTCGCTATAGTTGGTTACAAAAAATATGATTATATTTTTGTTCCGTTTTTTAAGAACCTCGGCTAATTTAATACCGTTAATCTCATCCATCTGTATATCTAAAAAAGCAAGGTCAAATATTACATTGCTCTCTATAACAGCACCTGATGTTTCACTCTCAACTATACTGCAATTAACAAGGTGTTCTTCCATATATTTATTAACTGCCTCGCTCAATTCAGCTAAAGCAGTTTTGTTATCATCACAAAGCAATATGTTCATCCAATCACCCCTTTGTAATATCTCTTTCGGTATACTACAATTTTACCATCTGTTCCCTTACAAGTCAATTTACAATAAAAGTGTAAAATATGCCATAAAAAAGTCAACAAAAATGACGAAATGCAAGAAAAACACGTCGAAATGCAGGGTAAGATGGTAAATTAAGGTTTGCATAAGGCAGGCTATATAAAAAACTTTACCTTAAATATTTAAAGTGCTATAATTACCATAAAATATTACTTCTTTAAAATAGAATAATAGGAGCAGAAATATGTATGTATAATGAAAAATTGTATCGGGAATACGCTAATGAATTTTGGGTTCGGCTGAACGAAGTGTTTTTACAAAAGCCAACTGATTGTAACTATCTACCAATTGTTTTTGAAAGGAAGCCAGATGATAAAAAGTACAAATACATCAATGGCTTTACTAAAACGCATGTAAACACCAGAACTCAGTTATCTTCATTATTTCCTGTTGTTTTCATCGACGATGAAAGTTGCGATAAACTAAAGGAAACCATTAGGCACGAAATCATTCACTATTATTTAGGTTTGCATTACAAACACTACCAAGATGATACGGCTCTCTTTTGGGTTTTGTGTGATTTGTTTGAAGGCGGAGCATATATAGAGCTTAGTGAGAGAAATGAGAATATCTTTAAAACAGCAATACCATACATTAAACGCTTGTATAATCACTATGATAAATGTGAAGAAAAATCTTCTGTAACTATACATTTAGGAGTTATTCTAACGGCGGTTGATGATGCAGAAACCAACCTTGAAAAAAACATAAGTGGGTTCAAAAATATATTTGAGTATTGTTGCAAAAAGTGTGGATGTTGAAAATTACAGAAATACAAAAAGAGCTAACAGATTTTTAAGCAATCTGTTAGCTCTTTCATCTATAAACAATCAGATTTTTGAAAAAATGTCACGACAAAACAATACTACTAATAATGATTCTTTTTCTAGAATGTTAGTAATAAAGCTTTTTATGGTTATCATTTCAAATACTTATTTTTGTTTTGATAACAATTCTTTAGTATAACGAAGCTTCGTTACTTCAAATGTTCGACTGTATGTGCATTTAAAATTTTCGGGGTTAAAAATAGCGAAATTTGAACCCCGACTATGCATAGCACTCTGGTATTCAATGCCATCAAATACTGTGTTGCCATCCTCATCTGTAATTGACATTACAAAATCACAAATATACTGTGTCGGAAGATAATCTAACGGGCTATCTCCGCTACGCATTGGCTTGCTCATCTCTTGATTGATTTTCAAGAGATGCTCTCTATTTATAGCCAACGATGTACAATCAACATCGACACCAAATGGACTAATTTTATGTATTTGCTTCAAATCAACCACAGTTATCTCTTTGAGTTGTTTAAATGTCCCAACAGAGACATAGTCATACTCAGCTGCACGAATTTCATGGAAAGTTGTTTCCTTATTATCAGTCAAATATAATCTGCTTATTCCGGCAGAATTTGCACGACCATTTGAAGCGTATTCTTGTGGTGGAGCGCCCATTTCGCTCGGAGGAAATCCATCTGCATTTTTAGCAACACGACCTCTATAGAATCGTTGTTTGGTTATGGGTATTTTTTTGCTTATATCTAAACAATATTTTTTCAGGAGATCTTTATCTATAAGATCTGTATGAAAACGATTTTTATGCTTTATAGACTCTACAAAATCATCCCATTTTTCAGTGCGTAATATGGAATGAGATTGTAAATACTCCTTATCATATTTTTCTGGAATTCCTACCTTTTTTTCAAAAATAACCGGATAATCTTCCAATATGGTTGGAGATAAAGTTTTTAAAATATTGGACACATCAACATCTGAAATGTCAGCAAAAATATCCCACTCATTTCTTACCGCATCTACTATGGTTCTTAATTCCTCTTTAGGATAATCTGATGGTAAATCATCTTCTGCTGTATATGCAGAAAGTAAATTGTCAAAAATGCCAATCAAAGTCAGGTCTATATCTGTATCGTATATTTTGGCTTGTTTAGAACCGCATATTGAACAATCGCCTTCAATGCCTCGTTCTTCAATAATTGCTTTTATTTCTAAATTGCGAAAACAATCGCTGCAAAATACCATTATAATTCTCCGTCCAAATAAAGTCCTATCAACTCAAGATGATGCATTAAGGATAATTTTTTGACAACGCCAAGGCCAGGATAAGACTGTTCCTCATAAATTTTTTCAAACGTTTTTATACCGATTGTATCAAGACGTTGGGTTTTATTCCATTCCACTAATTGTGTTACTGCTTGATAGAATTTCTTAGCAGGGTCAGTTATATCTTCGTTATCTTCTGACACAAAATGGCGGATTCGCAATTCGTGTGCTTCATTAAAATAAACAATATGAATTGCAACAGCGTGCGGTGCAAAACCTGATTCTGTGTATTCGCTTCCTATAATTGAATAATCAGAAAAACCTACATAACCATCGTCTTGATAATATAGGTGGTCATCAGAAAAGAATTCATCTGGATCGTCTAAATAATCTTGATTGCGACTCTTTTTATTGAATTTATCTTCTAATAAAATTCTTCCTTTTCTAATCTTACGGAAAGCAGAAGAATAAGGAACCAGTGTTTTTACTCCCTCACTACTTTGAAATGTCTCTACATAAAATTTTATGAAATCAGGGTTGGTACACAATGTAATTATATCCGAATCGGAAACACCGTTATTACGCCAATTATCAATTCTACTAGGAGTATTTTTATTAATTATATGACCTCTTTTAATTTCTTGGTTTAAAAGAATATCTGATAGTTTTTCTTTATATTGAGCATTTTTGGGATTTTTTGCATCTGTTTTAAAAGAACCTACTTGTGGATTGCGAATTAAAGCCACTTCTCGGTTTGCTTCTGCAAAAGCTCCAAGTGTATTTACAAGTGTAGGTGTTAGTTTAACAGGTTCAATAATGGGAATTATTTTTTCACTTAACACAGACTTGTTTAATAATTCTTTTATTGCTAGAAGTTCATTTTGTCTGCCTCTTAATATTGGGTAATACAATTATTTCACTCCTTCGAAAGTTTTATTTAAATATTCATTTAGTGATTTTATTTGAGTTTTATTAAACTTTGAAAAATACACCAAAAATCTTAATGCATATGGAACGGTGTCAAAATCTACGATGTCAATTTTATTCCTTTTCTTCAATTCTTTTAAACATAATTCATATAACTTTTCGATAGGAAGTTTACATGCGATTTTTTTGCACTCACGATAATAATTAACAGGGGTTACACTAGGTAAGCTTTTATTTATCTGTCTTACTATATTCTCATATTCTGGTTTATTAAGGATTTTGAAGATTTGTTCTTTATCCAATTGCTCGTCGAATTTTTCAGGTTCTTTCAAATGTTTTATCGTATTTTTTTCGGTAAGAACATAAATGCCAACAGGCGTGTCTACAAGTTTTTCCATCAACTCTTTTGATTGTGCAACACTAGTAACTACACACACATGGTCAAAAGCTTTATAATAATCTGCAATTTGAGACTCTAACCGTTCAAAAGTATCAAGTTCCGTTTTTATTTCATAAACAACAGCTTTACCATTAATCATTATAAAGTCTGCCTTGGATTTTGCGACAGGAACTTCCGTAAGAGCAGTTGTCGTTTTTAATCTATGTGCACTTATGATTAATTTATTAAGTAAAGTGTTTTTATAAAAATATTCATTTCGATAGGAGGTACCTAAATATTGATATATTTCAGATATAACACTTTCATTATTGGTTCCATCATCATAAGAAATTTCATATCGTTTAACGATACTTGAAAGAATGGAAACATCACTGGGACAATTAATAAAATTTTTCAATGTGTTTTGGGTAAAAACACGTGTCAAAATTGAGTTATTTGTACTCATTGGGTTTCCTCCTTTCAAAACACATATATCCATAATTATATTACCACAATTTTATCGTCTTTACAACCCTATTACCTAAAAAGAGCTGACAGACTAAAAAATCTGCCAGCTCTTTTTATTTATAATTTTCTGTATAGTCTTTTTGTGTGCCACTTATTTCCCAACCGACCGCATAACGCCTTCCTTCAAGTACACTGGGTCGAATTTGGAGGTTCGGTAGCCTTGCAGGATTGTTGCGTAGTAATATGCACTGGGCTTTCCCAGTGGTCTGCCGGGGTTCATTACATACATCATAACCTGTGTTTTTCTGCCGTCGATTTTAACTGTTACATTTTCCTTTCTGTAAAGTCGTGGAAAGCCTTCGTAAATATCAAGGCTATCTTCGTCAGCATCGAATATTTCCCAAATCATAACCGGTACTCGGTCGTTTTCGGAGGGCTCAACAGTTGCAACTGCATTGCCGTTGTGACCACGGAAGGTGAGCTTGTAGTGTTCCAAGTAGGTGGTTGCTACCATTCTTGCTGTAGGGCATCTGTAAGCCATTTGTTGTAGGTTCAGGTTTGAACCATAAGCTAAATAAAGTTTTGACATAAAAAAGTTCCTTTCGTAATAAAAATATATTAAGGTAGGTGGTTTTTAAGCCACCGTACCATTTCTCCAAGCTGCTGAACCATTAAGGTGTTTGCAAAGGTGCTCTCTGCAGTTTTTAAATTCATCACCAACCAAGCCGATTCTGTTAAGGTATGTTCTCATTGCAAACTTTTCATTTTCGGTTTGGTTTTTCTTTGTGCTTGCTTTCTTCTGTGTTAATGCCTGATTGTTAAGTGCTAATGCTAAAACAATGTAACTGCGTATCTTACCTGCGTGTAAGGTGCTGTTGAATCCTCTTAACTCAACTGTGTGGTTTCCGTGGAAAAAACTGTGTAAGTTTAAGAAATGGTATCTGCTGTCGTGGTAGTGAGTGTCTCTTGATTGATAAAAGCCTGCATACCAAATATTCTCGATTTGAGAAAAGGTTGCAGGCTTTTTTCTATTCATTGTTTCAACTAATTGTGTATCCATCTTCTTGCACCATCTTGTTCTTGCACTTCCAATTTGAAGGCTCTTGTAAAGAAGGTCGTTTTTTGATGCGATGATGTTGATGAAGTTTCTGATTGACCTTGGTGTGTGGTCTGCTCCGTTAAGGTGAATGTGAATTCCGCAGCTACCTTCGTCCACAAAAGCTCCGCCTTTGCGAAGTTCTCTAATGAGCTCCTGTAGGCTGTCGATGTCTTCTCTGTAGGTTAAAACCGGTGTAACCAATTCGCACTTGTAAAGGTCGGATGCATGAACTTTTATTCCGTTTTCCTTCTTAAGAGGTTTAATGCTGCCATCATACATTACTGTCCATTTTCTTCCGTGGTTGTCAAGAACTACCTTTTTGTCGTAGTAGGTACCCGCTGATGTTACTGTGCTGTTGAAGTGCTTTGCAACTATCTCAGCAGCCTTTGTTCTTGTAATCCCTGTGAATTCAACCTCAATACCAATCTTTGCATTTAACATTTCTGTGTACCTCTTTCTTGTCTTTTGGTAGTGTCATATTAACTCTAAAGTACACATATATCCAGTTAATTCTGAGCATAAAGTACACAATGTTTATTGATACAAATTGTGTATTTTTATCGCAGCTTTATGGCGGTTAACAGTAATGGAATAGATACAAAATACCCCTACGACTTCAAAGTCATAGGGGTTAACTTCTTTATGCTCTGGTTATTTCTTTTCAGGCAGAGCTTGGATTTTTACAACAATATTATCTATATCGCAAAGAGTCTGCTGATCAAGGCAACGGTGCCTTTCTGCTCGTATAAGATTTTCAACTGCGGTTTTGCCATAATCATCAAGGGATAAATAAGAACGAATAGCTTCTTTAAAAATTGTTTCAACTTCCCAACTACCCAACTGGTCAATTTCCTCTTCTGTTAAGTTAGGTGATGAGTCATCATCAGAATGCCCGAGAATATAATCAATGCGTTTATCAAAAATGTCTGAAAGCACGTTTAATGTTTCAAAGTTGGGTTGGCGTTTCCCGGTTTCCCACATAGCAATAGTTCCTTTTGAAACATCTAAACGTTCTGCCAATTGAACCTGAGTCATATTACTCTTTTTTCTTAATTCTTTTAACCTTTGTGCAAACATATTTAGCACCTCCGACAAACGAATAATATCACACAAAGTGAGAAAAGTCAACATAAAGTTATCAAAATAAATAAAATTGTTTAAAATAGTTTAACTAATTGTTAGAAAAAGCCTTGACAAGATAACTAAATGTTAATATAATCTAACCGTAATCTCACAGAATGTGAGAAAACATTAATATTATGTACAAAGGAGTTAGATTATGGATAAAAAAGTTATAAGCGTGCAGGAGTTAGCTGCACAAATGGGTATCAGCTTACCTAAAGCCTATGAATTAGTCAAGCAACCGGGGTTCCCTAGGGTGCGCGTAGGCTCTCGTATCCTTGTTCCTGTTGAAGAATTCAATGAATGGTTACGAGAACAGACTAAGTGTGGTGATACTTAATGGGACACAGTTATAAAGTTTACTATTCTGATTGTAGCGGCAATCCTAAAAACTGTTATTACCCCAATACCGGGGAGTCAAGCTCAGCTGAAGAGTTAAAAGCGTTTTTAGGTAAGGACCATGTTTTTATACAATTTAAAGATAACTATCGCAGCAAAAACAATTTTGTCAGTGCTGATTCTGTAGTTTTTGATTGTGATAATGGGGAGACCGATGATGAGAAGGCGTGGATTTATCCTGATGATATTAAAAGTCTTTTTCCGGACGTTCCCTGTGTCATTAGCACAAGCAGAAACCATATGAAGCAGAAAGGTGATAAATCACCAAGACCGAGATTCCATGTGGTGTTTCCGGTATGTAAATTTACAGTTGCAGAGGAATATACCGAGTTTATGAGAAAAGTGCAACGCTCTTTTCCATTCTTTGATGGTAATGCTTTAGATGCTGCACGCTTCTTTTTCGGAAATCATGATACGGAAGTAACTGTGATTGAAGGTACCACCTTATTAAGTGATTTACTTGCAGAGGAGCAAGATGATAGTTTCGCTAGTTTGGGTGAAACCATCCCAGAAGGAAACCGTAATACTACAATGTCACAGTTTGCAGGAAAGGTTCTGAAGAGATTTGGTGATACGGATGAAGCTTATGCGTGTTTTATAAGTAAATCGCAACAGTGCGACCCACCACTCGAAGATGATGAACTTAAAGTAATATGGCGTAGTGCTCAACAATTCTATAAAAAGATAAGTTCTCAACCGGGATACATTCCGCCTGAAAAGTACAATGAACCATTCAAGGTAGAATGGGAAGTACCAATCCCACTTGAAAAGCCATTGTTACCATCATTCCCGGTAGATGCTTTACCACCCATTATTAGGGATTTTGTTGTTGCAGTATCTGAAAGTACACAAACACCGGTTGATATGAGTGCTTCTGCAGCATTAGCGGTATTAGCGCTGTGTGAACAAGGTAAGTTTCGTATCAGAGGAAAGGCAGACTGGACAGAGCCGCTTAATTTGTTCGTTGTGGTTGTTGCAGAGCCTTCTGAAAGAAAAAGTGCTGTTATTAACCTTATGACAAAACCTATCAATTTTTTTGAAGCTGAGTATAACAAACGCAACGCAGCTGTTTTGGAAACCAATAAAATGAATAAACGAATTTTGGAAAGAAGACAACGTGCATTGGAGGATAAAGCGGCAAAAGGCAAAATTGAAAAAGGTGAAATAGAGGAGCTCGCACAGCAACTTGCTACCTATGAGGAAAAGACACCTTTACGCTTATATGTAGATGATGTCACAACCGAAAAGCTTACTACTGTGTTATCTGAAGGTGGTGGCAAAGCGGCTATTGTTTCTTCCGAAGGTGGTATATTCGATATGCTTTCAGGTCTCTATTCCAAAAATGTAAATATTGACGTTATGCTCAAGGGTCATTCCGGGGACTGTATTCGTGTTGACCGCGTTGGCAGAACAAGCGAAAGCATTATGAACCCTGCGTTAACTGTGTTACTTACTGTGCAACCCAGCGTGTTGTCGGGACTGATGCAGAATGGAACTTTTCGTGGCAGAGGTTTAACTGCACGATTTTTATACTGTATGCCCAAGTCTATTGTTGGTGGAAGACGGTATCGTACTGAACCAATAGCAAAAGAAATTACAGAACAGTATTCAATACTTATAAATGACTTGTTGTCGGAGGAGCAAAGTGCTATCCCTGAAGAAATTACGCTTTCGCCTGATGCGGATGAATTGCTTGAGTCATTTTCAAATGAGGTTGAAAACAAACTCAATAATGATTTTGCAGAAGTTTCTGACTGGGCGGGTAAATTGGTCGGTGCCGTTCTTCGTATCGCAGGTGTTTTGTGTCGTGCTTCTGTTATTCGTGGTAGTGATTTCTTAAACGATATTGAACCACTGCTAGTGGATGAAACCATTATGAAGAATGCCATTACCATTGGAAGATATTTTACAGAACATTCTATTTCAGCCTTTTCACTTATGGGGGCAGATTCGCTTACAAAGCAAAGTTTGTATGTGCTTAATGCAATAAAGAAAAATGGTCTGGTGGAGTTTACCCGTCGTGATATTATGCGCCTTTGCAGAACATTTAAAAATGCTGATGAAGTTCAAGCTGTATTTAACCATTTAACAGAGTATGGATACATCGCGCCTAAAGATTTGGTTGCTGCAAACACTAAAGGCAGACCCACTAATCCTACATACATTGTTAACCCGTATGTATAAGGTTTACTTGTGTAATCATTTTTGTCCTTTTTGTCACGTGTCCCTAGAAACATAAAAAAGATATATTTCTTTCTTTTTATTAACATGTACATGCTTAGGACAGTGTGACAAAAAGGACAAAATGTTCAAATAGATAGTTTGCTTAAAGGAGGTGACGTTATGCTCGGTTGCAATAAAGCACAGGATGATTTGTGTAAAAGCCTTGGTGCAAAGTTCTATATTTCTGTTGTGGATGGTGAGCGTTGTATCTGTTTCGACTGTGGAAACAAATTTGATGTTGAAATCAGTGGTACAAATAAGACAGGCAAAAATAATCTAGCCAAACTGTATTTATGGTATGACGCACGTATCTGTGTGAAGTACATATTTGACGTGCCGTACAGAAACATCCGTGCAAGGGTTAATGAGCTACAACAGCTTGTTGACAAAATAATTAGTGAAGGACCTATTGATGAAAGCGTTCTTCATAGCATGTAATAACACCTTTTTGTCTGCTAGGGGGTGGGGGTATCAAAATCTCTACGACTTATGTATGCGGACAGCGGCGCAGGGGTTCGTGTAAACTTTCGCAAAAGTTTTGACGGGAATACCCCTTGCACGAACCCTTGCGTATCAACGCTTTTTATTAGAAACTTATTTAAAACTTTTATATATTTTGCCTTGAAAAGTTTTTGTGAAAGGAGAAACAAATGAAACAGCAAGAAGCGAACAGAATAAATGAAATGCGATTAAAAGGATATAGTGCAGCAGCAATTGCAGCAGTTCTTGATAAGCCTGCCAGTACAATTCGCTCGTACATTCACCGACATCCGGAAATCCCAAATACAAAAATCTGCCAGAACTGTGGTGGTAATATACTGCGAACAAAAGAGAATGGAAAGAAAAAGTTCTGTTCTGATGCTTGCCGTATGCAGTGGTGGAATACCCATAAGGATACCGTAAACCGAAAAGCATTTTACACATTAACTTGTAAGAACTGTGGGGAGGAGTTTGAAAGCTATGGAAATAAAAACAGAAAATACTGTTGCAGAGCCTGCTACATTGATTCAAGAAACAAATGATAAATACGACTTTGTAAATATGATGCACTATCGCACATCACTTGCGCTTATAAAAAATCTAACTGAAGACGGTATTTTTAATGATGCTGAATATAGAAAAATATGCACAATGTTAAACAAAAAATATGGTCTATCTTCTAACAGTATATTTGCAGAAAATGCTTGATATATATGATGGTTAGAGCAAATATATAGTAACCTTAAATGATACAAAGGAGGTATCAATTATGGAAAGAATCGTAACACGTGTCCGTTTTGAAAAACCAATTATTCCAAAGCTAAAACGGGTGGCTGCGTATGCTAGGGTGTCGTCAGGTAAGGATGCAATGCTTCATTCATTATCGTCGCAGGTTAGTTACTACAGTAATTTGATTCAAACTCATAGCGGTTGGGAATATGCAGGCGTGTATGCGGACGAAGCTCTAACCGGTACAAAAGACAACCGTTATAACTTCCAACGACTTATTAACGATTGTCGTGAAGGCAAAATTGATATGGTAATAACCAAATCAATATCTCGATTTGCGAGGAATACGGTAACACTACTTGAAACCGTGCACGAGTTAAAGAGTTTAGGTATTGATGTGTATTTTGAAGAAGAAAAAATACACTCTATGGAAGCACAGGGTGAGCTGATATTGACCTTTCTTGCAGGATATGCTCAAGAGGAAAGCTTGTCTGCAAGTGAAAATCAAAAATGGAGAGTGAAACGTAATTTTGAAAGTGGAATGCCGTGGACAGGAACTATGTTGGGATATCGTTATGAAGATGGCAGATACACCATTGTTCCGGAAGAGGCTAATATAGTTAATATGATTTTTGAAAGTTACCTTTCGGGGTTAGGAACTGTAGCAATTGCTAACATGCTTAACAGAAAAGAAGTACCTACTCGCTTTGGTAACGAATGGTGTAAGAATAGCGTTGTAAGAGTTTTGCAGAATTATTCTTATACAGGAAACCTGATGCTTCAAAAAACTTACAGAGAGAATCACCTAACAAAGCGCAAACTGCAAAATAATGGTGAACTTCCACAGTATCACGCAGAAAACACACACGCCCCAATCATTGATATAGGTACATATAACTTGGTACAACTGGAAATGAACAGACGTGCAGAGAAATTCGCAAAGCCACACCCAAAAAAGAAATACCAATTTACCGGGCTTATTACCTGTGCCAACTGTGGTAAGCATTATCGCAGAAAGGTAACCAAAACAAATGTGGTGTGGATTTGCACAACATATAATACCCACGGCAAAAGTGAATGTCCGTCAAAAGCAATACCTGAAAGAACCCTATTAGCACTTACAGAGGAATTGGGCGGTATTGATAAAATAACGGGCATACAAGCCTATAACGGTAATCTTTTAAGGTTTACCCTTGATAACGGAGAAAGCGTTGAAAAACAGTGGAAGGACCGTTCAAGGAGTGAGAGTTGGAAAAAGGAATGGAGACAGACAAATGGCAACAGCTAAAAATGTTACAGTGATACCTGCTACACTCAATTTACATACAGGTACACCCAAAGCATCAAACCAAAAACGAAGGGTTGCGGGTTACGCTCGCGTGTCTACCGATAGTGATGAACAATTTACAAGCTATGAAGCACAGGTGGATTACTACACCAATTTCATAAAAAGTCATCCTGAATGGGAGTTTGTTGAGGTGTATACCGATGAAGGTATTTCAGCACTTAACACCAAAAGGCGTGAAGGCTTTAAAAGAATGATTGCTGATGCTTTGGAAGGGAAAATAGACCTTATTGTAACAAAATCTGTCAGTCGATTTGCGAGAAATACGGTGGACAGTTTAACAACTGTTCGTGATTTGAAGGATAATGGTGTTGAGGTTTATTTTCAAAAAGAAGAAATATGGACTATGGATTCTAAAGGTGAACTTCTAATAACAATTATGTCTTCACTTGCACAGGAGGAAAGTCGCTCCATTTCTGAAAATGTCACTTGGGGACAACGCAAACGATTTGCTGATGGGAAAGTAAGTATGCCATACAAGAATTTTCTTGGTTACAAAAAAGGCGCAGATGGTTTACCTGAAATCGTACCAGAAGAAGCGAAGGTTGTCCGCGATATTTACAGAATGTTTATGGAAGGCATGACCACCTGTGCTATTGCAACTTACTTAACGAAAAATGAAATACCTACACCATCCGGAAAACAGAAATGGCAACGACAGACAGTGGAGAGTATTTTAAGGAATGAAAAATATAAAGGCTCTGCGCTTTTACAGAAGACCTATACTGTGGATTTCCTGCAGAAAAAGATGAAAGTAAATGAGGGTGAGGTGCCACAGTATTATGTGGAACACAGCCACCCGGCTATCATAGTCCCTGAAGAATGGGAGCGAGTGCAGCTAGAGTTGAATCGCAGAAAAGATGATAGCAGACGCACTTTATGTAACAGTCCCTTTGCAGGTAAACTTATCTGTGGTGATTGTGGTGAAATTCTAGGTTCTAAGGTATGGCATTCCAACAGTAAATATCGCAGAACTATATGGCAATGTAATGCCAAGTTCAAAGGTGACAAGAAATGCGCCACTCCTCATTTGTATGAGGACGATATAAAAAGGTGCTTTGTAACTGCATTGAGTCAATTAATCAAGGACCGTAATGCTTTGCTTGATGACGGCAGAATGGTAATGCAGCAACTCAAAGATACAACTTCAATTGATACTGAGTGCGAAGAGCTGCTCGGTGAAATGGAGGTGGTAACAGAGCTCATCAAAAAATGTGTGAGTGATAACAGCACCCAAGCCCTAGACCAAACAGATTACATCAGTAAATACACCGGACTAGTAGAGCGCTATGAAAAGCTGCAAAGCCGGTATGATTACCTGAAGAGAAAGAAAGAACGACGCTTACGGCAATTTGACTGCATGAGTTATTTCATTTTCGCTGTTATGGAATTGGATGAGCTCGAAATGGAATTCAACCCGGCACTGTGGAATACCACTGTTGATCATGTAACTGTGTATGCAGATGAGAGATTGTTGTTTTATTTTAAGAATGGTAGTGAGGTTGGGGTGGCGCTTTAAAATGCTTATACGTTAAGAAAAGCAGCAGTGTGAAAACTGTTGCTTTTTGCTTTGTGGGTGATATAATTATTTTATGATAGAAATTATAAGAAAAGAGATTTTTTATGAAAGCTGTAAAACACCCCGGGAAATGCAAGTTGTGTGGTGAACTTAAAGATTTAACACCGGAACATATTCCACCCAAAAGCGCTTTTAATAATAACAACATAACTGTTTTACCATTTGATGAGGTTTGTAAAACTCTAATGGGTACTGACGGTAGGATGCCTTGGGATATAAATGGCTTAAAAGGAACAATACAACAAGGCGGGCATAAAAAATATTGCCTCTGCAAGACGTGTAACAATAATACTGGGAATTGGTATATGAGAGCATATACTGACTTTGCCAAAACAATAAATGTAATAATACAAACAAAGGATTTGTTACCGGGAAATGCATATTCGTTTACAATAAAAGATTTATATCCTCTTAGACTGTTTAAAGCAATGATGACTATGATATGTGATTTGAATGATAATTGTCTTGGAGATTCTAATCTTCGTGAATTCTTAATGAACAAGGAAAGCAACAAAATAGATACATCCAAATATTCTATATATATGTATTTAGTATCCCCGCAAGCGGTTAGAATGAGTGGTATTTCAGCCCAAGTGCATATTGATGACCCTAAAAATCCTGTTTTGGTTTCAGAAATGTCAGCATATCCTATTGGGTTTGCTATGTATTTAGATAAGCCAAAAGACTATACGCCTTTTGGACTCAATGTTGATTGCTTTGCAGATGCAGATTACAATACAAAGTGTAATGTGCAATTTACTGGTATCCCTTATTTGGATATAAACAGCCAATTTCCAATTGATTTTCGTTCAAAGGATGATATTATAAAATGCTCTACCGAAAACGATGAAAATATCACAGCTGATGAATGAGCCGTCAATGATTAACATATAATTCTGCTTGACATTACACAAATATTTATTCGCAATTTGGTGTACCCTTGTGCGCTGGATTGCTTTTTTTATTGCTTTTTATTATGTTTAAGTGCTATAATTATAAAGACTAGAAATATAGAAATTGGGAGAAAAGGGTTATATGAAAGAAAACGAAAGAGTTACTTTAGTTTTAGTTGACACATGTGCTTTTAGAGACGTGAATAGTGATTTTCTTGGCATAACAAGGGAATTATTACCTTCTTTTTTCTCAACTATTAATGAAAAAGGTATTGTTTTGCTGACTCATCCTATTCTTGATAATGAAATTCGTAAACATATTGAGGATTCGGGGTTGTATAAAAATTATCAGGCGCTCATTTATCAACTTGTAAAAACCAATGATACTTTAAAATATTTTGAACTCAATAACGAAGAACTGTTTTCAAATATCAAAGAACTAGACATTAAGGAAAGATTGTTTGAAACTTATAAAGAATATTATAGAAATGCTATTCATCTTGAGTATGGTGACCCTGCTGATGTCTTTTCTCTTTATTTTAATGGGGAGCCTCCTTTTGCGCCATCAGGTAATAAGAAGAATGAATTCCCTGATGCCTTTGTTTTTAATGGTGCCAAAAAGTATCTTGAAAATCACCCCAATGATATTCTGTTGGTCGTATCAAAAGACAAGGATTGGATATCTGCCTTTAATGGAATTGAAAATACTGTTATTTCTGCTTCTGTATCTGAGGCTTTAACGAAAATCAGCAGCATAGATAGTATATTAAGTTCAGAAATGCTAGACGAAATTTTTCGTGGTGCATATGACGAAATACTTTCGGATGCTAAATTTCATGTAGAGAGTGAATGTTTTGAATTAGAAGATTATGAAACATTTAACGAACTTGAAATAGTGTCAGTGGAAGTTGATAGTGTTAGTGACAGTTTCACTCCTCTTAAAATAACTCGAGACAGTATATTAATTAGTACAGATATTACGGTTAAAGTTTCTGGTTATGCAGAAGTGTTTGATGAGGATAATTCGATTTGGGATAGCGTTGACCAGGAATATATCTATATGACTTATGCTGATGTGTATTTTACAGATGCTGAAGTGAATGTTGAGTGTGAAATCCTTATCTCATTTGATTTCGATAGTCCTGAAGATACTGCTGAGGTAGTGAGACTCAAATTGCTTAACCAAGGCAATATTTTTATTAATTGCAGAAATGCAACTGTGACACAAATCGATGATGATGAAATAGCTTTACGAGTATTGCGAGAAGATAAGGGTTATCCTAGAAGGAATAAATAATAAAATACTATAATTTACAGATTGACGGATCGATTGGAGAGGTATAATTATGGATGTTTCTACTGTGGTGAATCAAATTAAGCATCTCCTAAAAAATATTTCAGTCGTTTCAGAAAACACACAGCGAAACGATGAACATCTTGTAGAAATTCAGTATGCAGATAATCCACTAGATCCTAATTTATTAGCATATTGTTTCGATAATATTTTAGGCTTTGATGTTCGATATAGGATTTTTGAAAAAGTCAATTACATTATTCAGTTTGATTATAAAGGTACTTTTGCTGCCGTCGGGCATTTTAAAATGAGCTATACGCTTTCTATTGATAGGCAGTACAAAGACGAAATAATATCGACATTTCAACAAGTTCTCCCTTTGCTTGAACAATTATTTATGCTGATAGGTGAACAAGCATTAACTAATAATGAGTTTTCAATGAAAAACGAGGCTGCAGAATACTTTGGAAAACTTTCATTTTATGAAAAGAAAATCGAGTCTCTTGAGAAACGGGAAAAAATCATTAAAGAAAAATGTCGAAATAAATATGACGTTACGAAATACTCCAATGGGTGCACTTGTTTTACTCCTAAAGGTCAAGAATATTTACATTCGCTTAGTAGTGAAATAACTTATGATATTGAGGCGTATATAGATACTTTCTTTTCTGCTCTTGAGCATGTGTTAACACTATTGTATCCGTTCGTTAACTCCTCTAATTTAGTTGATTCCTATTACAAAAATTATATAAGAAACACAAGGTGGTCGTGGGACGCAAAAATTCGAGATGTTTGTGGTAATTCAATGCCCACAGGAATATGTGCGGAATTGCGTAGAATCAAAGAAGTTTATCGAAACCATAATGCACATGGCGGTTTTTCACGCGAGATGATGGCTTATGTTCAAATTCCTAAGTTCGGTCGTTTCCCTATATATGTTGGCAAAGAATATTTGAAAGGTTTCATCAACTGTTCTTATGATGATATTTCTTATGACATGTATCTTGATGCTAAAGCGGTATTCAATCAGTTTTGGAAAACTTTAGATTCGGAATTTGAAATACCGATGTTGTTTATTCGCAGTGGTCTTGCAATTCCAATTGATACGTCAATATATACTGATGGGATTAAAACAAAGGAACAAGCTGAACGGTTTATTGATAAAACATGGTTTGATATTGATAACCAATCTAATATGGATTGGTGATAAGATTAAAAGTCAATAGCTAATAAAACAGAAAGCATGAAGCATTATCAAGTTTGGTTGATGAAACATAAAATCAAGAGTATTTAGTACAATTTAGTCGTTTAACGATTATCAGTAATTTAACGATAGGTAAGAGATTTTTTCTGAATTATCAACTTAATAACTTATAAAAAGCGTTGCAGGAGGGAGTGGTTAATTCCCAAATGCAACGTTTATGTTTTTAATATGGCTTAAATGCTATGGTTTTCACAGTAAAATAACAATACCACTATCGACACAAATTGTATCAATAGAGGTATTACATTTGGTGCGGGTGACAGGACTTGAACCTGCACAGATCACTCCGCTAGATCCTAAGTCTAGTGCGTCTGCCAATTCCGCCACACCCGCATATTAACTTTTTAGCGTGATTTTTCATCACTATTTTATCACTGATTCAGGCATATTTCAAGACCTTGCACTTAGAGTATGTTACCTAAATCTGGCGCGTCTGCCAATTCCGCCACACCCGCATATTTTATTGTTGTGGTAAAGCTTTGTTGAGGGGATAACCTTACGGGAAGGATACTTAAGGTGCGCATAATCATTGGTTGCTCCTGATGTTGTGCCAGCTCCACCTTTACTGTTGGTGCGTGTATTCTCAATGCTGTCATTTTTACCGAAACAACATATGCTTATTGCGATAAATGAAATTCTATCACAAGAAAGAGAAAATTGCAAGGGAATTTTCTCCCGGGGAAATGAATACCGTATTTTTTGTTGCAAAGCTCATAGATAGTTGATATAATAACATAAATTTAAACTTTGTAAAGAATTAGTCGGTGATTGATATGAAGGCTTTGGTAAATGATATTTGCGCTCTTGTGAGAGAGTGTGGAAAGATTATTCTTGCAGCAAACAGAGAGAAAATGGCAATTGACATAAAATCCGGTGTTACAGACCTTGTTACTGAATATGATAAAAATATTCAGGAGCAGCTGAAGGTGGGCTTGAAAAAGCTTTTGCCCGAGGCAAGGTTTATTGGTGAGGAGGGCTCAAGCGATGAGCTGACCGAGGAAGGGTATGCATTTGTTGTTGACCCCATTGACGGGACAACTAACTTTATCAAGGATTACCATGTGAGTGCAATATCTGTTGCCCTTCTCAAAGGTAAAGAGCCTGTGGTAGGTGTTATTTATAACCCGTATCTTGATGAGGTGTTCAGTGCCATAAAAGGGCAGGGTGCGTTCTGCAATGGGAAGAAAATTACTGTTTCAGCTCAGCCCATAAACAATGCTTTGGTGCTTTTCGGTACATCACCTTATGATAAAGGTCTTTTCGGGAAGACGATAGAGATAATCACCGGTTATTTCAATCGTGCTCTTGATATAAGACGAAGCGGCTCTGCAGCTCTTGATTTGTGTTCCGTTGCAGCCGGCAGGGCAGAGCTTTATTTTGAATTGCAGGTTTCTCCATGGGATTTTGCTGCAGGTAAGCTTCTGGTTGAAGAAGCAGGTGGCGTTGTTACAACATTTGATGGTGAGCCACTTTCCTTTGAAGGGAAAACCTCCATTCTTGCAAAGAATGGCGTAATATAAGTTTAATAATTTTTCCGAGGTTTAGATATGAAAATTCTTATAGCATCAGATATACATGGGTCACTTAAATATTGCAGTATGCTTGTGGACAGATATAAAGAAGAAAAATGTGATAAGCTCATTCTTCTTGGCGATGTTCTGTATCACGGTCCTCGCAATGATTTGCCTGAGGAGTATAACCCGAAGGGGGTTATAGCCCTCCTCAATTCCATGGCAGATGAAATCCTATGCGTGCGTGGAAACTGTGAGGCAGAGGTGGATGATATGGTTCTTGAATTTAATGTTCTTGCTGATTATGCACTTCTCTTCAATGGTGGTAAAACATTTTTTCTTACTCATGGTCACAAGTTCAACCCACAGAATCCACCAAAGCTGAAAAAAGGGGATGTGCTTTTTAATGGTCACACCCATGTGAGCAGAATTCAGGAAACTGACACATTTCTATATGTGAATCCCGGCTCTGTTTCCATTCCAAAAGAAAACACACCAAGAGGCTATGTGATTCTTACGGATGAAAAGATTATTCACAAGAATCTTAAGGGTGAATTTCTTGAGGAACATACATTTTGATTTATAAAACTAAACTCCGTTGAGATGTCTCAACGGAGTTTTTTGTTGTTTTTTATTTTAGTTTCGCTTTAACAATTTCAGCAGCAGCGTTAAGCGCTTCGGTGATTTTTGAAATATCCTTACCGCCTGCCATTGCTGAATCAGGCTTGCCACCACCGTTACCACCTGCAATCTGTGCAATCTCGCGAACAATGTTACCTGCGTGTGCACCGTTTGAAATAGCATCTTTGCCACAGTAGCAAGCAAACGAGCAAGTACCCTTTGCATTCTGTTCTGCAGCGAGGATGATAACAATATCATCACCCTTATCCTTTGCAGAGTCAACCATTGAACGAAGAGCGTTAGCATCTGCTTCACCAAGTGAACCTGTGATAAGCTTAACGGCGCCAAGATCTGTCACATTATCAAAGAGACTGCCTGCCTTCTGCTTTGCAAATTCAGCCTTAAGGTCCTCAAGCTCCTTCTCTTTTGCTTTAAGCTCAGCTGAAAGAGCAGCAGCCTTTGTTGCAAGGTCTTTGATGTTAGCAAGCTTCATTGCGGCTGCAGTGTTGTGGATGAGCTCCTCGCGGGAGTTGAGGTGATTGATAACGCCTGTGCCTGTAACACCCTCAATTCTTCTTACACCTGCTGCAACAGATGATTCTGTGATAATTCTGAAAAGACCAATGTTTCCGGTATTCTTTACATGAGTACCACCACAAAGCTCTGTGGAGAAATCCCCTGCAGAAACAACACGGACTGTGTCACCATATTTCTCACCGAAGAGTGCCATTGCACCCTTCTTCTTTGCATCCTCAATTGCCATTTCTTCAGTTGAAACGGTCTGTGCTGAAAGAATGATTTCGTTAACTCTGTTTTCAATCTTAACAATCTCTTCTGCTGTAAGTGCAGAGAAGTGTGAGAAGTCAAAACGAACAGCATCTGCATTGACAAGCTGACCTGCCTGCTCAACGTGAGTGCCGAGAGTTTCACGGAGTGCTGCCTGAAGAAGGTGAGCAGCTGTGTGGTTTCTCATGATTGCTTCGCGTCGTGCAAAGTCAATTTCGCCTGTAACAGCATCACCGATATTTAATACATCACCCTCGGTGAGTGTGCCGTGGTGAAGAATAACGCCCTCAGCTGTTTTTGTGGTATTTGAAACTGTGAACACATTTTCGCCAAGACGGATGATACCTGTGTCGCCAACCTGACCACCACTTTCAGCATAGAAGCAGGAGCTGTCAAGAACAAGCACAGCATCTGTGTCAACGCCGACGAAGTCAACCTTTTCGCCATTTGCTGCAAGTGCAATGATTTTTGCCTCGCAGGTTTTATCAGCATATCCAGTAAATGTGGTTGCATTGCATTCTGTGAAGGAAACATCTGCGCCCTTCCATCCCTCTGCGCCTGCAACCTTACGGGAAGCCTTTGCAAGAGCCTTTGCCTCAGCAAGAAGCTTTTCGAACTCTTCGTTGTTAACAGTAAGACCGTTTTCCTCTGCGATTTCTCTCGTTAAATCAATAGGGAAGCCGAAGGTATCCTGAAGCTTGAATGCTTCTGCACCTGAAAGAACACCATTTTCAGCCTTCTTCATCATTTCGTTAAGGAGCTCAAGACCACTGTCGATTGTCTTATAGAAGCTGTTTTCCTCCATTGCGATTACTTTAACGATATAATCCTGCTTCTCACGAAGACCCGGGTATGCATTCTCGTTTTCTTTGATAACAGTTTCGCAAACCTCAGCAAGGAATGGTCTTGTGATACCAAGGAGTCTGCCATGTCTTGCTGCTCTTCTGAGAAGTCGGCGAAGCACATATCCTCTGCCTACATTGGATGGAATAACACCGTCGCCAATCATAAAGGTTGTTGAACGGATGTGGTCTGTGATAACACGAAGAGAAATATCGCTTTTTTCGTTTTCGTGGTATTTAACACCTGCAATATCCACAATGTGCTTCATGATGTTTTGTACTGTGTCAACCTCAAAGATGTTGTGAACATCCTGGGCGATACAAGCGAGTCTTTCAAGACCCATGCCTGTGTCAATGTTAGGATTTGCAAGAGGGGTGTAGTTGTTTTTGCCATCGTTTTCAAACTGTGTGAAAACAAGATTCCAGAATTCAACATAACGGTCACATTCGCAGCCAACCTTGCAATCGGGACTTCCGCAACCATATTTCTCGCCTCTGTCATAATAAAGCTCTGAACATGGTCCACAAGGACCCTGACCATGCTCCCAGAAGTTATCCTCTTTGCCGAAGCGTACCATATGATCCGGCTTTACACCAACATCCTTTGTCCAGATATCGTAAGCCTCATCATCCTCAAGATAAACACTGCAATAAATCTTGTCGGGATCCATCTCCATAACCTTGGTGCAGAATTCCCATGCCCACGGAATAACCTCCTTTTTGAAGTAATCACCGAAAGAGAAGTTTCCGAGCATCTCAAAATATGTTCCGTGACGGGCTGTGATGCCGACACGCTCAATATCAGGTGTACGGATACATTTCTGACAGGTGGTAACTCTCTTGCGTGGGGGAGTTTCCTCGCCTGTGAAAAATTTCTTCATCGGTGTCATACCTGCATTGATGAGAAGAATGCTCTTGTCATTCTGAGGCACGAGAGGGAAGCTGGGTAAACGAAGGTGATCCTTGCTCTCAAAGAACTTGAGATACTTTTCTCTTAATTCATTAAGTCCTGTCCACTGCATAATAATTCTCCTTTAAAAAATAAAAGCACATTTGCAAAACGGGACGGAAGAACCGCGGTACCACCCGAATTGTGCAAATGCACCACTCAAATTTACAGTTAACGCCTGAATACGTACCGTTTCCGGTAAGGCTCCGCAGGTAGCAAATTCAAGGAATTGTGAAAAGCTCACACCAAACGCTTTCTCTCTGAACACTTTTCGGTGAATCATCCTGCATCTGTGCCGAATGCATATTTAATTACAATAGTATTATATATAAAAAAGAGAAGATGTCAAGTTTTTTGGTTTAAGTGAGGTTCATATTTCTTTGGTAATTATAATTTGTTGTAGAAAGTAAACAATGACGCATCAAAAAAATGATGGTGGCATATAAAATATAAACAAAGTTGGGGATTTTTCAAAAAAACACTTTACTTTAACGCGTTAAAGTGGTAGAATAACAACACAAAATATGAGAGCAATGAATTTGCTCATGGAGGAATTTGTTATGAAAAAGAAAATTTTAGCTATTGTTATGAGCATTGTTCTCGTAGCAGGTATTGTTTGTGCATTTGCTGCTTGTGGTAATGAGCCGGCAAATAACGGTGACGCAAAAGCATCTGACCTTGCATACATCAAGGAAAAGGGCACAATGGTTATCGGTATCACAGATTATGCTCCTATGAACTATAAGGATGCTGATGGTAATTGGACCGGATTCGACACAGAGTTTGCTGAAGCAGTTTGTGCAAAGCTTGGTGTTAAGGCAGAGTTCTTTGTTCTTTCTGACTGGGATCAGAAGGTTAACGAGCTCAATGCAAAGACAATTGACGTTGTTTGGAACGGTATGACAATCAGAGATGACCTTAAGACATCAATGAGCATTTCTAACCCATATGTTGTTAATGCACAGGTTATCGTTACAAAGGCTGAAAATGCTGAAAAGTATGTTGATTTCGAATCAATCAAGGATGCTAAAATCGCAGTTGAAACAGGTTCAGCAGGTGAAGAGTGCGTGGCAGATTGCGCTAACGTAACAGCAGTTGCTGCTCAGACAGATGCTCTTCTCGAGGTTAAATCTGGTGCTGCAGATGTTTGTGTTATCGACATCACAATGGCTGAGGCTATGACAGGCGAGGGCACAAGCTACGAAATGCTCACAAAAACCGGCTCTCTCACAGAGGAAGAATATGGTATCGGTTGCCGTCTTGGTTCAGATACATGTGAAGAAATCAACAAGATTATGGCTGAGCTTATGGCTGATGGCACACTTGATGCTCTTGCAAAGAAATACGAGCTTACACTTGTAAAATAATTTTAAAAAAGTCGTTTATTCTCAATCGGCAGAGTGCTCTTTAAGGGCTCTCTGCCTTGAGTGTTGTTTAGAGAGGTACATATGGTTACTGTTGCAGAGGTGTTCCGCGCCTTATTTGAAGGCTTTGTTGTGTCGGTGGAGATTTTCGCCTTGACATTACTCTTTGCCATTCCGCTTGGTCTTGTTATAAGCTTCGGTTCAATGAGTAAATTCAAGCCTTTAAAGTATGTGGTTAAGTTTTTTATATGGGTTATAAGAGGTACTCCTCTTATGCTTCAGCTTATTGTTATATTCTATGGTCCCGGTCTTATTGCAACCTGGGCTGTAAACACAGGCAGCACAAATCCTTTGGTGATGTGGCTTGCCACCTGGACCGTTATGGAACGATTTACAGCGGTTATAATTTCCTTTGTAATAAACTATGCCTGTTATTTCTCTGAAATTTTCAGAGGCGGTATAGAGAGCATACCAAAGGGTCAGTATGAGGCAGGTCAGGTTCTTGGTATGACAAAAACACAGGTATTCTTCAAGGTTGTGCTTCTTCAGGTTGTGAAAAATATTATTCCACCTATGAGCAATGAAATTATCACACTTGTTAAGGATACATCTCTTGCCCGTGTTATTTCTGTGTATGAGCTTATCTGGGCAGGTCAGGCGTTTATAAAATCGGATGGTCTTTTGTGGCCACTTATGACAACCGCTATTTTCTATCTCGCTTTCAGTGGATTGCTTACATTTGTTTTCGGCAAGATAGAAAAGAAGCTTGATTATTACAAAAACTGAGGAAGGAGCTTTTGATTATGTCTGTGCTTGAAGTAAAAGATTTAAAAAAGAGCTTCGGAAAAACCGAGGTTTTGAAGGGTGTCAGCTTTACTCTTGATGAGGGTGAGGTTTTGAGCATCATAGGCTCATCAGGTAGCGGTAAAACAACAATTCTTCGTTGTATAAATCAGCTTGAAATACCCAATAGTGGATATATTTCTGTTGGTGGAGAGATTTTCTTTGATGGCACTGCCGAAAAAGAAAATGCCAAACAGCGCCGTATGAAGCAACGCCTTGTAGGTCTTGTTTTTCAGGATTTTCACCTTTTCCCACAATACAATGTGCATGATAATCTCACTCTTGCTGCAAAGCTTCTTGCTAAAGAGCGCGAAGATTATAAGGAAAATAAAAAGAATATTATTGCTGATATTGAAGCAAAGGCAGATGAACTATTGAAGAAGGTTGGTCTTTCTGAAAAGAAGGACAGCTATCCTTGTCAGCTTTCAGGCGGACAGAAGCAGAGAGTTTCCATTGCAAGAGCCTTGATGCTTGAGCCAAAGGTGCTTTTCTTTGATGAGCCCACATCTGCTCTTGACCCTGAATTGACAGGTGAGATTCTCAAGGTTATCAAGAGCCTTGCAGATGAGAATATGACAATGGTTATCGTAACTCACGAAATGTCCTTTGCAAAGGCTGTTTCTACAAAGGTTATCTTTATGGATGATGGTGTTA
Source organism: Clostridia bacterium (assembly GCA_017380615.1). Lineage (GTDB taxonomy): Bacteria > Bacillota > Clostridia > Oscillospirales > Acutalibacteraceae > DTU089. The sequence continues at coordinate 26,492 of JAFODQ010000073.1, forward strand.
TTGCAGAAGAGGGCACACCTGAAGATGTTTTTGATAATCCTAAATCAGAAAGAACTAAGGCGTTTATAAGTAAGTTTGAGGATTAAAAAATTAAAATCTTGAGCGAATAGCTTGTTCAAGTCTGCTCGCAGTATAAGGCGTTTATAAGTAAGTTTGAGGATTAATAAAATATGGAAAGAAATTCTTTGCGAGAATTTCTTTCCATATTATTTTTTTGTTACAAAATAGTTACAATCGATAAATTTTTATTGACAAACAATAAAAATATCTGTATTTTTGTGTCAAGGAGTGATAATATGATAAATTCTCACAAGTCAATTAAATTAACAAGGGTATATATAATTATTTTGACAATTGGTTTTATTGCTTTGCTTTTCTCTGCGCCCTTTACAGCGTTTTGGTATACTGATTTAACCGGTAAGAGCGATACTGCTGCAAAGGTTTTAATTGGAGTCTTTTACCTTTGCTCACCGGCAGCAGCGATTGTTATTATTTCCTCATTGAAGCTTTTGAATAATATGAAAAATGGAATGTTTTTCACTGTGGAGAATACAAAGCACCTGAGCAGAATGTCTTGGTCATGTTTTTATGTAACACCTATTTGCCTTATTTGTTTTTTATGGTTTTACGGCTTTATTCCCATAGCAGTTTCATCAGCATTTATGTTTTTAATATTACGCATCATCAAAAATGTTTTCGAGTATGGCTGTGAAATAAAAGAAGAAAATGATTTGATGGTGTGATGATATGAAAATAATAGTTAATCTTGATGTAATGTTAGCAAAACGAAAAATGTCTTCGGGAGAATTGGCTGAAAGGATAGGTATTACCCAGGCGAATCTGTCCATTCTCAAAACCGGTAAGGCAAAGGCTATCAGATTTTCAACCCTCTCTGCAATTTGCAAAGAGCTTGATTGCCAGCCCGGAGATATACTTGAATATTCTGAGGAGTAATTTTTATGAAACAAAAAACATTTCCTGTTGAAAAGAGTGATTTAATAGCTCTGCTTCTGACGCTGGGTTCGCTCTTTTTAGTGAGCAGAATAGGTATATTAGGTGGTTTTAACATAGGCTTTTCCATTGGTGGTATATTAGCCTTCTCTATTGGATTTATCTATGTCTTTAAGAAAAAAGCAGATTCAAAGGTGTTCGGTGTGTTGCTGTATATGCTGACCGTGGCACTTCTTTTATCCTTTAGCTTGACAAATGACAATGTTATTAAATTCTGCACGTTGGTGTTTTTGGCGTTTTTGAGTGTATTTCTTCTTTGCTCGGTTTCAGACAATGTTAGCCTGAAAAATGGTACATATATGAGCTTTATTAACACAGCCACAATTACTGTTGAAAGAGTTTTTGAGGGTCTGCTCATAACAGGTAAAAGCTATATCGAGAAAATAACAAAGAACAAATCCAAAAATATTGTTTATATAATAATTGGTGTAGTGATATCAGTTGTTTTGTTGTGTATCGTTCTTCCGCTTCTTTCTTCTTCGGATATTGCCTTTGGCTCATTGGTGGAGTCTCTTTTCAAAAATGGTGCACTTCTGGTTGTTGCTTTAATAATTACACTGGCAATGTTACCGGGGATTTACTCTTTTATGTTTTCTTTGAGAAAGCAATCCCGTGAGGATTCCCAAAAAGTAAAAACAATTGGTAAAATTCCTAATGTACTCTTTAATATTGTTTTGGGTGCTGTCAGCGTTGTTTATTGCGTTTATGCTGTTTCCCAGCTGGCTTACATAACAAAGGCCTTTGCATTTCTTCTTCCCGAGGATTTTACGGCTGCACAATTTGCACGCAGTGGCTTCTTTCAGATGGGTGCAATTTCATTCATTAACTTTGCACTTCTTGCAATTACTGCAATGCTTGTTAAAAGAACAGGCAAAAAAATTCCCGTATCCACAAAATCACTTCTTGCATTTTTGTGTCTTTTCACAATGTTCTATATTTCAACAGCCATCATAAAGATGCTTAAATATATTTCGCTTTATGGTTTGACTCATTTGCGAGTTCTCACCTCAGTATTTATGCTCATGCTTGCTGCGATTTTCTTTGTGATGCTTCTGCGAGTTTTCATTCCTAAAATCAAGTATGCAAAGGCTGTTGTGGTTATCTGTGCTATGTCACTTCTGTGTGTTTCATTGGTGGACACAAAAACAGTTATTGCAGAATATAACTACACACAATACAAGGAAGGTAAAATCCAGATAGATGTTGAACAAATCGGCTCATTGGGCGTGAGTGGTATTCCCACCCTCGTGAAATTATCAGAAGACGAAGACAAAAAGGTTTCCGATGATGCAATCCGTGAGCTGATGTATGTTACAGAGAAGGTCTATACTAACGCTTTTGACAAAGAGCCTGATGAGGAATTCACCTTAAAGAAGGACAGCTTTTATCAATACAATCTGTCCTGGCTCAGAGCAAAGAAAGCCATAGATGAGGGCGTTGATATGACAATGGACTATGAAGCCTTTAACGAGTATTATTACAATGAATATCTCAATGAGGAGACAACCACTGAAGCGTATGAAGAAGTGTTCTGATATTATTCTTCAGATACATTTTTGAGAGAAAATACTGATTAACAATTTTCCAACCATGGCATAGTATAAATTAAGATAAGCGCAATTTGTACTTGCTTGGTGGCGACAGCCCACAGAATAGCCCTGTGAGTTTGTGCAAAAAAATAACCGTCCTGAAAAATCAGGACGGTGTTTTGCTTTTTATAGCTTTTCAAGAGTTTTGAGTATTATATCAGAGAAGGCTGTGATGTCTGTTTTAACAGAGTCCTTGTAATCCTCCACACCCACATCATCGGCGCTGTCTGAGATTTTTCTGATGCTGATAAAGGGGATATCTCCCAAGAGATAACACACAGCACCCAGTGCGCCACTTTCCATATCAAAGGCACTTATGTTAAAAATCTCTTTGTATTTGTTTTTTCTCTCTGCATCTGTTAAGAAAAAGTCGCCTGTGCCAAGGTTACCGTGCTTGAAGCCTTCAATTGAGACAGCGGCATCGTAAAGAGCATTTTTGCATTCATATATGTATTCTGTCTGACCGGGCTTCTGACCGGGGAGTCTGCCAATTGGTGTAAGATCAAAATCACATTCCACAACAGAATCCGAAACGATAATATCGCCCTTTACAACTCCTGAAACGGCACCGCTCCAGCCTGTGTTGATAACACCATCATATTCCTTTTCACAAAGAGCAATGGAAGCACCCATGGCAGCATTTACTTTTCCTATTCCGAAGCATACACAGGTGCAGCTGTGCCCGTTATACATAAAATCAAATGCAGGCATATGCTTTAAGGTGTATTCTTTTTTAACCAAGCTTCCAAGGGATTCCTTGCAAGGGTTAAACTCGTCAATATCTGCAATTAAAATAAGATAATTCATTTTTATTCCTCCAAAGCGATTTTCAATGCTCTTGCAAACTGGTCGGGGCAGGAGGTGGATTTGAATCCACATCTGATGCCTGAAAGAACATCAATCACATCATAGGCAGATTTGCCCTCGGCGAGTGCGGCAATGCCTTTGAGGTTTCCGTTGCAGCCACCTTCAAAGGTAACGTTTGAAATAATACCGTTTTCCAAATCAAATGATATTGTTCTTGAGCAAACGCCCTGTGTTTTGAAATTATGTCTCATTTGTGTTTTCCTCCTGTGTTTTTATGAGTAAATCAAGTGCCTCTTTAAGAGCCTCAAGTGGTGATTGACCCGGAGCCTTCTTGACTGTAATATAGGGCTTCGGTCCTGTGGAAACGAGAATTCTTCCTCGCATTGCTCCCACAAGCACAGCAACCTTGCTCATATCAATTTTGTCAACATAAAGAAGAAGGCTGTTGTTATTCTGTCCGATTTCGTATATACCAAGCTGCGCTGCAGAGTTTCTGAGAAGTGCAACCTTCACAAGACCCTCCACGCTTGCAGGTGGGTCGCCGAAGCGGTCAATGAGCTCGTCAATAACATCACTGGCGTCTTCTTCAGTTTTTATGTCGGCAATTCGCTTGTAAATTGAAAGTCTATGGGGGAGGCTGCTGATATAGCTTTCGGGAATGTGTGCATCAATCCTGATATCAATAAGGCATTCCTTTGCTGTGGTATCGGTTGCTTCGCCCTTTTCTTCCCTCACAGCCTCGGAGAGAAGCTTCATATACATATCATAGCCAACTGCTTCCATGTGTCCGTGCTGTTCCGTTCCCAGGAGATTACCTGCGCCACGGATTTCAAGGTCTCTCATAGCAATTTTAAAGCCTGAGCCGAACTCGGTATATTCACGGATTGCTGTAAGTCTCTTTGTGGCAATTTCTGTTAATTCCTTGCCCTTTGTGAATGTAAGATATGCAAAGCCTCTTCTGGCAGACCTGCCTACACGACCTCGTATCTGGTGAAGCTGTGCAAGCCCTAGATTGTTCGCGTTTTCAATAATGAGGGTGTTTGCATTGGGCACATCCACACCTGTTTCGATGATTGTGGTGCAAACGAGAATATCGATTTCACCCTCAAGCAAGGCTTTCCACACATCGGAAAGCTCATCCTCGCTCATTTTACCATGGCCGATGCCGATGTTGGCATCGGGAAGCAATTCTTTAATTTTGAGTGCAGTTTTTTCAATGGTCTCAACCTTGTTGTGCAGATAATAAACCTGACCACCTCTGCGAAGCTCCTTCTCCATAGCTTCTGCCAGAACGCCCCAATCATGCTCTGTAACGTAGGTTTGCACGGGGGAACGGTCTTGGGGAGCTTCTTCAATAACTGACATGTCACGGATTCCTGACATTGCCATGTTCATTGTTCGTGGAATTGGTGTTGCAGAAAGGGTGAGACAATCCACATCAGGATATAACTCCTTGAGTCTTTCCTTTTGCCCAACACCGAAGCGCTGCTCTTCGTCAACAATAATAAGTCCCAGATCACGGAAGGCAATATCCTTTGATATGAGACGGTGGGTGCCAACAATAACATCAATGGTGCCTCGTTTGAGAGCTTTGATTATTCTTGTTTGTTCTTTGGGCGAACGGAATCGTGAGAGCATTTCAGCTTCAATCGGGAAACCCTCAAAGCGTCTCCTTATAGTGTTATAGTGCTGAAGTGCAAGAATTGTGGTGGGCACGAGAATTGCACATTGCTTTCCGTCTGCAATGCATTTGAAAGCAGCACGCAAAGCAACCTCTGTTTTCCCGAAGCCTACATCACCACAAAGAAGTCTGTCCATTGGGTGAGCCTTCTCCATGTCACGCTTGATTTCATGGATTGCCTTGAGCTGGTCATCAGTCTCGTCATATTCAAAGCGTCGTTCAAAGTCACTTTGCATATCAATATCCGGCGAGAAGGCGTAGCCGGGTGTTTTCATTCTGTGGGCATAAAGAGCAATAAGCTCCTTTGCCATATTCTTTGCTGATGCCTTGACTCTTGTTTTGAGCTTTTCCCAATCCTTGCCGCCAAGGGTGGAAAGCTTCAGGTTTTTGGCATCGTCACGAGGTCCGATGTATTTTGAAACCAGGTCAAGCTGTGTAACAGGAACATAAAGACTTGCAGCTTTAGCGTAGGTTATTTTTATAAAATCCTTTGTTACACCTGAAACATCTAATTTCTGTATCCCTTCGAAAATACCAATACCGTGCACAGAGTGAACCACATAGTCACCCTTGGAAAGCTCTTCAAGGCTCTGTATTGCATCAGCAGCCTTGTAATTTTTGCGGCGTTTCTTCAAGGCTGTTGAGCTTTTTCCACCTCGTGCATAAGAGATGATGTTGAATCCCTCGTTGGGATACCTGAAACCGTTTGAAATGCCACCCGATAAAACGGTGACTGTCTTTTTTGAGAATTCAGCTGGTAAAACAGGGAAATACATCGCACTGATGTCTTCTGTTTCCAGTGCCTCAGCCAAGGAGGCTGCTGCCTTTTCTGTGCCGGCAATAACAATACAGCGTTCGTTTCTTCTTAGTGCAGGACGCAGATCGTCAAGAAGCACCTCGAGAGAACCGTTCCATACCGGAGTCTGCTGAACGTTGAATGTTGTGAGGCTTTTAACGGGTGTGTCAAAAGTGCCTCGTGGGAAAGTGTCAATATAAAATGCTTTTCTCTTTTCATAGAGATTGAGAAGCTGTGGGAATGTGAGAGTAAAGGTATCAAGACCCTTTGCAAGAACACCGTTTTCAAACTGTGCCTTGATTTCTCCGTTGATGAGCTTAAGTGAGGTTTCTGCTCTTTCTTTTACATTTGCACTTTCGATTACAAAGAGCATATCATCATTACAGTAATCAAAAATTGATGCAGGTGCACAATAAGCAAGGCCGAGATATTTATCAACAGATGAAAGAGGGATTCCGGACTCGAGCATTTCAAGGTCCTTCGATAAAACCTCTTTTGCTTTTCTTGAGCCCTTACCTGATACTGTGCTTATGAAATCTGTGAGTCTGTTTTTGAAATCAGCCTCGTTATCAAACACAATTTCCGTTGCAGGAGAGATTGTGCAGAAGTCAAGAGTGTCTGTGCGTCTCTGTGAGGAAGGGTCAAAGGTTGAGATGTTATCAACATTATCACCCCATAGCTCAATTCTTATGGGCTCAGAGGAGTCAGGAGGAAAGAAATCCACGATACCTCCTCTGTGGGCGTATTGCCCCACACCCTCAACACTGTCTGTGCGCTTGAAGCCTGCAGCAGTAAGAAAATCAATGAGCTTTTCGGTGGAAGCCTCAGTGGATAAATCAATTGTAAGTGTGCGTTTTTTAAGCTCTTCAGGAGGTATTGTCAGTTGTAAAGCAGCTTCCACGGAACAAGCAATAACGCCATAGCTTTTGTTGACTATGTTGCAAAGTGTTTTGATTCTTATTTGCTCATATTCTCTCGATTGTCCTTGCGAGGAATTAAATGAATAGTCTCTTGCAGGGAAGAGAAAGGCTGTTTCTTTTCCTGAAAACTCATTTGTGTCATTCACAAATTTCCGTGCAGAAGCTTCATCAGGTAAAACGACAATTGCTCTGCGAGAAAGATCCTCGCAGAGTGAATGAACAAGGTGCGCTTTGGGTGAGGCGGGCATACCTGTGATGCCTGAAGGGCCGATGCCGTTTTCAATGTAATTGACAACATCCTTGTATTCTGTGCAATTGGTGAGAAGTTTTGAATAGCAGGACATAAATACCTCAGCTGTTATATTTTGACATAGCTCCCTCTGTGTCGCCCTGAATCATAAGCTCAAGAGCAGAGAGTGCATTATCCATAGCGTCACGCATCAGGGGAATATCCTTTTTGGGGAAGTTTGAGAGCACCCAATCCGCAAGGTCGTAGTCAGGATGTGGCTTTTTGCCCACACCGAGCTTTATGCGAGGAAAGTCTTCGCCGCCAAGATGTGCAATGATGCTCTTTATACCATTGTGACCACCGGCACTGCCTTTTCTTTTGATTCGCAGCTTACCGGGCTCAAGGGAGATATCATCAAAAATAACAATAATGTTTTCTTTGGGGATTTTGTAAAAGGCTGCACATTCGCTGACAGCGATGCCACTGTTGTTCATCATGGTCTGTGGCTTCATGAAAAGGATTTTCCTATTGCCGATTTTTGTGTCACCGATAAGTGCGTGAAATTTAAGCTTTTTTACCTTGAAGCCTAATTTATCCTCAATATTTTCAATACAGAGAAACCCTGCATTGTGGCGTGTTGTTTCGTATTTTGCACCGGGATTGCCAAGACCCACCACAAGATAATCATAGGTGGAGCCTCCTGTGCTTTGTTTTTTGAATTTGTTGAACATAATCTTCTTCCTATTTTATGTGCTGTCTTTTATATGGTTTTTTTATGTTTACCCAATCAGTTTTAATCTGCTGCCTTGAACGCGCCACGGCAAGAGCATTGTCCGGCACATCCTCTGTTATTGTTGAGCCGGCAGCAGTGAAGGCGTTTTCGCCGACTGTAACGGGAGCCACAAGGTTTGTGTTGCAGCCTATGAATGCACCATCCTTTACAACAGTGCGTGATTTGTTTCTTCCGTCGTAATTTACTGTCACACAGCCACAGCCAAAATTAACATCCTTGCCCACATCAGAATCGCCCACATAGAGAAGATGGGGGAGCTTGCTTCCTTCGTCGATTGTTGAGTTTTTCACCTCAACAAAATTTCCGATGTGAACATTGTCTGCTATGTCGCAATTGGGTCGTATGTGTACAAATGGACCTGCTGTAACACCTGAGCCTATGTGTGATGAGTAAGCCTGTGTGTTATTGAGCTTTGAATTGTTATCGACAATGGAATCCATAATGAATGAATTGGGACCGATAACACAATCCTTGCCTATGGTGGTTTTCCCCATGAGGATTGTACCGGGGAGAATCACTGTGCCCTTGTCAACAAAAACCAGTGGCTCAATTATAATGCCGTCAAAGCATGGTATTTGAACACCACTTTCAACGAGCTTGTGCAATATTTCAAGGCGTTCAGTATTATTTATCAAAAAAACACTCCTTTAAATATAACTCTAAATATATATTATATCATATATATGTCGGGATTTCAAGATTATGTGCTGTGCTGCTGTGTTACGAAACAGTTTCGTATTATTGCCAAAAATTTGTTGATTTATTCACGGTATTAATGTATAATTTTTTATTATGCAGAAAATATGGAGGTGAGAGAATGTCTGCAGTATTCAAAAGAAATGTTATATTTGTCATAACCCTTATGCTGACATTTATGTCCTGTATTGTTCTCCCTCTTTTTTCATATCTTGATGCAGGTCTGTTTAACAGCCTTAAAATGGAAGGTGCAGTTGCTGATGTGAGAGGCTATGACTTCTCGGATGGCGAAAATCTTTCCCTGGCAGGTGAGTGGGAGTTCTATTGGGATAAGCATGTCGTAAGTGAAGCTGTGGAGAATGCACAGCCGGATATGTATGTGAGCATCCCCTCATCGTGGACTGATTATGAGCTTGACGGCACATCTCTTCCTAATGGTGGCAGAGCAAGCTACAGAGCTATTCTTGAGAATGTGACCACCACAAGGCCTATGGTGGTCAGTGTGCGAAATCTTCCCGGTGAATGCAATGTGTTTATTGATGGAGAGTTCGTTTTCTCGAATCGTTCTGTACCCGAAGGCAAAATCCGTATGGGCAGAGAGGTTGTAGAGCCTTATGCGGTGCCTGTATCACTGAACGCCACACAGAAAACCCACGAGGTTATTGTTGAGGTTGATTGTGACTATTCCGGAGGCTTGACCTCGCAGCCGGTGCTTTCTGATTACAACAGCTATCAGAATAATCTTATGACATCAATTGCCCTGAGATTTATCCTTATTGGTATTGTTGCTTTCTTTGCAGTTGGTGCTACGGTACTGGCTGTGATGAGAAAGGATATTTCCGATCAGCTGTGGCTCATTCTGCTTTGTGTGATTTTCATTTTCAGAATGCTCATTTCAAATGAAGGCTACACAGTTGCACACAACTTTTTCGGTAACATGAACTATGAGATAATGCTCTCGTTGATTTTTGTTTCCACATACATCATAAAACTGTGTATGATGATGCACCTTGTGAATGTTATGGGCATTAAAATCAAGAATATAACCCTCACACTTATTTCGGTGCTTTTCCTTGTGTGTGCATTTGTTCCGTATTTCACCTATGACTATATTTATGTTTCAGAAGCATATATGTGGATTCAGAGTGTTGCATATGCATTTGATATTTACATGATTTATAAGCTTTCAACAGCTGTTGTGAGAAAAAAGAGATTTGCATCACTTTATCTTGTTTTCTATTGCATAACAGCAGCAGCTCTCGTGACGGATAACCTTTACTTGTGTGGTTATATTTCCGGTAATGTTTCATTCATAATGCCATTTGCCTGCTTCTTGTTTATTACATTGATGCTCTTTGTTCACATTGCAGACACCCTCAATGATTATCAGAAGGCACAAAAAGCAGCCAAGCTTGAAACGGAGCTTGCAGAGCTTAACACCACACTTATGATAAGTCAGATTCAGCCACATTTTCTTTATAATGCTCTGAACACCATAAAATATCTTACAAAGAAGGATCCACAGAAGGCAGAAAGTGCCATTGTTAAGTTCTCGGGTTATCTTCGGACAAATATGGATTCTCTCACACAAAAAGATCCGATTCCCGTCGAGAAGGAGCTTGAGCATGTGCACAACTATGTGGATATTGAGCAAATTCGTTTCGGTGACAGACTCAAGGTTGAGTATGACATCGGCACAGTTGATTTTGTTGTTCCTGCTCTTACAATTCAGCCTATTGTTGAAAATGCAATTAAGCACGGTGTTAATCAGCGCCCCGAGGGAGGCACAGTGATAATATCCACAAGCGAGACAGGAAGCTATTATATCATCAGAGTTACAGATAATGGGGTTGGCTTTGATATCAATAAGAAAAAAGACGATGGACGTTCCCATGTGGGGTTGTCCAACATAAAGAAGCGCCTTGAAACTATGCTTGATGCTTACATTGAAACCGAAAGCGTTATAGGAGAAGGCACCACCGTAACAGTGAAAATACCCAAGAAGGAGAATTGATTATGAGAATAATGGCAGTGGATGATGAGTTTCTTGCTCTTGAGGATTTTGAAGATACCTGTAGGTCTCTTGGTATTACAGATGAAATTGTGAAATTCAGCAATCCTCTTGATGCTTTGGAATATGTGGCAAAGAATAAGGTTGACATTGCATTTCTTGATATTGAGATGCCCGTTATCAAGGGTATTGAGCTTGCAAAAAGAATAAAGGCTTTGTCAAAAAACACAAGAATAATTTTCACAACAGGATATAGCAACTATGCCCTTGAAGCCTTTGCTGCAGATGCTGTTGATTATGTGCTCAAGCCTTACGAGGCAGCATCCATCCGGAAGGCTTATGATAAGGCTCTTCTTGTGAAGGAGGCAGATGAGGGAAGCCACATTTTCATTAAGACCTTCGGTTATTTTGATGTGTTTGTGGACGGAAAGTCAGTTAATTTTTCAAGTGCAAAGTCCAAGGAGCTTCTCGCACTTCTTGTGGACAGAAACGGTGGGATTGTCAGCACGGAGCAGGCTATCTCCGTCTTGTGGGAGGGCAGAGCCTATGATGAAACGGTTCAGTCGCTTTTCAGAAAAGTTTTAAGGTCTCTTAGAACAACTCTTGAGGAAGCTGGCATACTTGAAATTCTTGTTGATAACAGAAACCAGCGTAGCGTGGATAAATCAAAATTCATTTGCGATTACTATGAGCTTATTGAAAAAGGCAGAAACGAAAACACCAAGTATTTCGGTAAATATATGGAACAGTATTCGTGGGCTGTCGCCACTCAGGAGCAAATCGATAAAATGTATAATTGATCGGAATTAAAAGAAGGAAGCTGTTACAGCTTCCTTCTTTTTTTGATTGATTGAGTCGCTTTTATTATAAGGATAAATACTATTGTGCCTGTGACGATTCCTGCAAGATCAACAAGCAGATCGCTTATCTGAAAGGCTCGTCCGTCAACGAAAATCTGGTGGATTTCATCTGTCCATGCATAGCACCAGGATAGAATTATTGAAATAATCGGCTTCAATTCATTCCTGAAGGCAAAAAAGCAATTTATTGAGAAAAGTCCGAGAATAGCAAATTCACTGTAGTGACCGAAGGTGCGCACAAGTGCTTCGGGAATATTGTTTCCCAGAACCATTGAAAGAAGCTTTGTTACAAAGCCACTGGTTTCAGAGGATTTTATTGTATCCTGCTGTGACAGAATAAATATTATCAGCATAACACCGGTCAGACAAATCACAGATATGGTTTTGTAAATTTTGTTTTTCATCAGCTTTCTTCACCCTCGTGAAAATAAACAAGATTGCCGCCATCAGCAATATAAACTCCCTTGTAGCCACTGTTTATGAAAAGTACCTTGCCTGTGTAAAACAGCGGCACGAAAACACCACTCTCAATCACGAGCTTGTCAGCCTTCATGAACACTGCGGCGTTTTCGTTTGCCACAGAGGATAATCCGTTCTGGAGGGTTTTGAGAGACCTTACTTCACAATTACAGGGAGCTTGAGAAAATGAATCAAGAATTGCTGCAGCTGTGTTGGTCTGATTGGAAAGAGGAAGAATGCCTAAATCATATTCTCCCTTTGCCATAACCTCATTTACTTGTGCTCTGTCAAAGAGCGTGAGTTTTATCTCGATTTTTTCACCAAAGGCTGTTTTCCAATCTTCGACTATTTTCTTTGCAGTCGTTTCCATTTCAGCAGGTGCTACAAATGTCACTTTGTATTCGGTCACTTTGTAGTTTTTCATAAGAGCATCAAGTGTTTCGGCTGCCTTTTTGGGATCACCCTTGAAGGTTGTTTTCTCCCAGGTGAAATCTCCACATGTTACATCACCGTTTGTGGCAGAGTGGGGGAATACAAAATCAGCTCTTTCAAGTGCAAATTCAGGAAGCTCTAATGTGGAGATATCGGAAATACCACTCAGGAGAGCTGTTCTAAAGCTGCCTGAAGCACCAAGCTTTGATTTGCAGTTGAAGGCAAGTCCCCAGATGCTATCATAGGCTGCAGATGTTGATTCCTGACCAAAAACTGCCTCTCTTGTGTCTGCTACAAGAAGATTATAGCTTCCATCCTTGAAGCGTTCAGCAAGATTTTCCTTTACTCCTGTGGTGTAAAGCACAATGTGCTTGTTAAGTATCTGGATGTTTCCGTTGTGGTGGGGGTTTCTTTTGATTATTGTTTCTGCAGGTGATGATTGCTCAATATAATAAGCGCCGTTAGATAGGACTGTTTCAGGCGTTGTGGCATATACTCTGCCAGCCGATGTGTAAAACTCTTCGTCACAAGGGTAAATGGGTAATGCAGCCAGCTTATAAAGAAGCTCGTGATCGATTTGGGAAAGGGTGATTTCAAGAGTATGGCTGTCCACGGCAGCTACGTTTTTTACCTTGCTTACCTTTTGGGGGTGAAGCTGCTTGAATCTTTCAAAGCCGAAAACATAGTCCTCGGCAGTTATGCTTTCCTCAAACTCTGTCAGACCGAGAGATTCAAGTGTAACCGCAATCTCCTTGGAAATATACCATTTCGCATCGGGGTTGAGCTTGAAAATATATGATAATCCGTTTTTTTCAATTGTGTATGCAGTGGCACCGGCAAGGTTAATTTTTCCGTTGCTGTCAAAACGGAGGAGACCCTCAAAGCAGTTGGTGCTTATTATTCTCTCAATTTCAGATTGGCTTTCAAGTGGGTCCAAGCTTTTAGCACCCTCAAGCACACCCATTGTGAATGTGGCTTCCGTCAGGGAAAATGAACATGAACAAAGAGAGCAAAGGATAGCTATGCAAAGAAAAATGCTGATAAATTTTTTCATTTTGGCTCCTTTCCGCTTTTGCAAACATCTTTTAAAATACACTCTGTGCATTTTGGCCTTCTTGCTATGCACACAGCTCTTCCGTGAAGCACGATTCTGTGACAGAAATCATTGCTTTCCTCGGGTTTTAAAATCTTTTTTAATTGCATTTCAACCTTCTTGGGGTCCTTTGAGTCAGTCAGCCCGAGAAGATTTGTAATTCTTATAACATGGGTATCGGCAACCACTGCAGGCTTCTTATAAACATCACCCACAATAAGGTTTGCTGTTTTTCTGCCCACACCGGGAAGCTTTGTCAGTTCCTCAATTGTGTCGGGGAGAGTGCCCTTGTGTACATCTCTCACAGCCTGTGCCATTCCAATGAGGTCACGGGCTTTACCGTGATAGAAGCCACAGGAATGAATGAGGTTTTCAATATCCTCCACCGGAGCCTCAGCCATTTCGTTTTCAGAGGGGTATTTTTCGAAAAGTGCAGGGGTCACAAGGTTAACTCTTGCATCTGTGCACTGAGCAGAAAGCCTTGTTGCCACAAGAAGCTGAAATGGTGTGTCTGCATTGAGCTGGCACACAGCCTCAGGGTATGAAAGCTTTAGAAGCTCACATATTTTATTTGCTCTTTTCTTCTTTGTCAAAATAATCCCACCTGAAATGTATTTTATTAAATATTAACATTAAATTATGAATATTTCAATATGCAAACTCCATTGACAAAATAACCCATAATTGTTAATATATTTCTATCAATTTTGGAAAGAGGTTTCATTATGGATAAAAAAATTCAGGAAATTATCAATCTCATTAAAGAGAAAGATATCAAGATGATTGATTTCAAGATGGTTGACATTAACGGTCAGTATCGTCATGTTACAATCCCTGCTTGCAGCTTTGATGAAAGTGTTATGGAGAAAGGTATCGGCTTTGACGCTTCAAATTATGGCTATGCAGTTGTTGAAAAGAGTGACATGGTTTTCATTCCGGACCCCGACACAGCAATGATTGACCCATTCTGCGAAATCCCCACACTCACAATCAGTGGTAATGCAATGATTATTGATTCACCCGAAAACAGACCTCTTGCACAGTATCCGAGAAACATTGTTCTTGCTGCAGAGAAATACATGAGAGACAGTGGCATTGCTGATAAAATGCTCATTCTCCCTGAATTTGAGTTCTATCTTTTCGATTATGTTGGTTGGGATGTTTCACCCAACAACATTTCTGCAACACTTGACACAAAGCAGTCTTACTGGAACAGCGATTCTGAAGGTCACGGTGTAATCGTGCCAAAACAGAAGGCTTACCACATCGCAAAGCCTTACGATGCTTCCTATGAGTGTCGTAGTGAAATGTGTCTTCTTATGGAAGAAGCAGGCATCAAGGTTAAATATCATCATCCTGAGGTTGCAGCATCAGGTCAGTTTGAAATTGAGCCACAGCTTGGCGAAATGTCAAAAATGGCAGATGCTACCATGATGATTAAATACATTATCAAGAACACAGCGGCAAAATACGGTTTGAGTGCTACACTTATGCCGAAGCCTGTTTATGGTGAGGCAGGTAGCGGTATGCATGTTCATATGCAGCTCTTCAAGGATGGCGAGCCAATTTTCTCAGATGATAACGGTTATTCACACCTTAGCGAAACAGCACACTATTTCATCGGTGGTCTTCTTAAGCACATCTCTTCTCTTTGTGCAATCACAAACCCGAGCACAAACTCCTTCAAGAGACTTATTCCGGGCTTCGAAGCACCTGTTACTGTTGGTTATGCAACATCAAACAGAAGCGCTGTTATCCGTATTCCTGCTTATGCAAAGCAGCCTGAGGAGAGACGCTTTGAGCTTCGCAACCCTGATGCAACCTGTAACCCATATTTCTGCTATGCAGCACTTCTTATGGCAGGTCTTGATGGTATCAAGAATAAGATTGATCCACGCACAAACGGCTGGGGTCCATACGACTTTAACCTTTATAATCTGCCCGAGGAGGAGAAGGCAAAGCTTAAGGGGCTTCCCACAAGCCTTGATGAAGCACTTGATGAGCTTGAAAAGGATAACGATTACCTTACAGCAGGTGGTGTATTCCCCAAGGAGCTTATTGCAAACTTTATTAAGACAAAGCGTGCAGAGCTTGCAGAAATTGCAAAAATTCCTCATCCTGTTGAGTTCGAAAAATATTATAACCTTTAATTCCAAAAACACCGAGTTGACCAAATCAACTCGGTGTTTTTCTTGGCGTCGGGATTTTGCCGAATCTAATAACAAAAAAAGCTTTACACCCATGGGGATGCGTGGGTGTCCTGAGGACACTCACGCAGTTTTATTCGCCTTTCGGCGAGTGATATTGCTTCGCAGTTATATAATGCTACGCATTGTGATATTGTCCTTCGGACAGTTTTATGCGAATAAAATAACACTGAAATCGAA
>JAFODQ010000003.1 GCA_017380615.1 Clostridia bacterium
CACTTGGCGGTGTTTGCACAAAACTTATAGAATGAAACACAACTATCCCTGCAATTAAAACACAGGTATTCTCAACTGCTGCCGACAATCAGACATCTGTTGAAATCCATGTTCTTCAGGGCGAAAGAGAATTTGCAAGAGATAACAAAACTCTTGGTATGTTCCACCTTGATGGTATCCTTCCTGCAAGAAGAGGCACACCACAGATTGAGGTTACCTTTGATATAGACGCAAACGGTATCGTTCATGTTTCTGCTAAGGATCTTGGCACAGGCAAGGAGCAGTCAATCTCCATCACTGCCTCATCAAACATGAGCAAGGATGACATCGAGAAAGCCGTTAAGGAAGCAGAGCAGTTTGCAGAGGAAGACAAGAAGCGCAAGGAAGAGGTTGATATCCGCAACGGCGCAGACCAGATGGTATTCGAGTGCGAAAAGCTTCTTGCAGACAATGGCGATAAATTCGACGAGGCAGACAAAACAGAAATCAACGCAAAGGTAGAAGCTCTCAAGGAAGCTCTCAAGGGCACAGACATCGAGGCCATCAAAGCAAAGCAGGAAGACCTCCAGAAGAAGTTCTATGAGATTTCCGAAAAGCTTTACAAGGCAGCAGGTGCACAGGGCTTTGATCCTAACGCAGCAGCAGGCTTTGATCCAAATGCAGCAGGTGCACAGGGTGATGGTTACACAGAAGCACCATTCACAGATGTTGACTAATTACCAATAAACACAATCCAGAAAGACGGTTCTCAGAGAACCGTCTTTGATGGGTATTATAAAGCAGAATACATATTCTGCAAAAAGGATTAAGCTATGGCAGATAAAAGAGATTATTACGAGGTGCTTGGTGTTTCCAAAAGCGCCACACCCGATGAAATTAAAAAAGCATATCGTCAGCTTGCCAAGAAATATCATCCCGACTTAAACCCCGACAACAAAGAGGCAGAAGCAAAGTTCAAGGAAGCAAACGAAGCATATGAGATTCTTTCCGATGCTGAAAAGAAAGAGAAATATGATCGCTTCGGCTTTGCAGGTGTTGACCCGAGCTATGGCGCAGGTCAAGGTGGAGGCTTCGGAGGTTTCGGTGGCTTCGGCGATGGTATGGAATTTGATTTAGGTGATATTTTCGGTTCCTTCTTCGGTGGCTTTGGTGGTGGCGGCGGTCGCTCAAACCCCAACGCACCACGCAGAGGCAGCGACATTCAGTCCAGTGCCTACATCACCTTTGAGGAAGCTGCAAAGGGCTGCAAAAAGACAATCGAGTTCCAGAAAATTGAGCATTGTGATGAATGCGGTGGTTCAGGTGCTGCAAAGGGAACACAACCACAGACCTGTCCCGAATGTAACGGAAGAGGCCAGATCAATGTTCAGCAGAGAACTCCATTCGGTACAATAAGCACTGCAAAAACCTGCCAGCGCTGTGGCGGCAAGGGTACCTTTAACCCCAACCCATGCTCACGCTGTAAGGGTGCAGGCAGAATAAGAAAAACACACAAAACAGACATCAACATCCCTGCAGGTATTGACGATGGCCAGACTCTCACAGTCAGGGGCGAAGGTAACTGTGGCGTAAACAACGGTCCTGCCGGAGATCTCAGAGTTGGCATTTCAGTTAAACCACACCCATTCTTTGAAAGAGATGGCTACAATGTGTGGTACGAAATGAAGGTTTCATATATCCAGGCTGTTTTAGGCGACACCCTCAGAGTGCCCACCCTTGATGGTCAGGTTGAATATGACCTTCCTGCAGGCACACAGCCGGGGGCTGTTTTCAAGCTCAAAGGCAGAGGTATTCCTGTTCTCAATTCATCAAGACGAGGAGATCAGCTTGTAAAAATTGTTGTTGATGTGCCGAAAAATCTCACACCAGCACAGAAGGAAGCACTCCTCAAATTCAATGAAGCAATGGGCAACAAGGATGTAAAGCCCGAGGAGAAGAAAGGCTTCTTTGGTGGCAAAAAGAAAAAATAATATCAAATTCTAAAATAACACAAAAATTTTGCGATGATAAATATATATTTTTCTATTGCGAAATTTTTGTGTTATACTATAATATAAGTATAATTATTATGATAATAACGGAGGAAAGCACCTATGAAAATGTCATTCCGTTGGTATGGCGAAACTGACCCAATTTCACTTGAGTACATTCGTCAGATTCCAAATATGCGTAGCATTGTCAGTGCAGTATATGATGTTAAGCCGGGTGAAGTTTGGCCCGAGGAAAGCATTGCAAAAATGAAACAGCAGTGCGAAGAAAACGGTCTTGTGTTTGACGTTGTTGAGTCAATCCCCGTCCACGAGGATATCAAGCTTGGCAGAAACAATGTTGATGAGCTTCTTGAGGTTTACTGCGAAAACATCCGTCGCTGTGCAAAATATGGTGTTAAGTGCGTAACCTATAACTTTATGCCGGTTTTTGACTGGACACGCACTCAGCTTGACAAGAAAGCTCCCGACGGCTCAACAAGCCTTGTTATGTACTGGGAGCAAATGAAAGGTCTTGACCCTCTCAAGGATGATATTCACCTTCCCGGCTGGGATTCAAGCTACTCACAGGAGGAGGTTCGTGAGCTTATCTCTGCCTATGGTGAGCTTGGCGAAGAAGGTCTTTGGCTCAACCTTGAAAAATTCCTCAAAAAGGTTATTCCCGTCGCAGAGGAGTGTGGCGTGAGAATGGCAATCCACCCAGACGATCCACCGTATCCTATTTTCGGTATTCCGAGAATTATCACCTGCGAAGAGAATCTTGACAGAATGCTCAGCATCATTGACAGCCCGGCAAACTCTCTTTGCCTTTGCACAGGCTCTCTCGGTTGTGCAGCCTCAAACGATGTGGTCGCAATGATTAAGAAATACAGTGCAATGGACAGAATAGCATTTATGCATATACGCCAGGTGCTTGTTCTTCCCGACGGCAGCTTTGAGGAGCAGGGTCACATATCAAGCTGTGGCAGCCTTGATATGTATGAGATCACAAAGGCACTTGTGGAAACAGGCTTCGATGGCTATGTAAGACCTGATCACGGAAGAATGATCTGGGGCGAAACCGGAAAGCCCGGCTATGGTCTTTATGACAGAGCTTTAGGCGCAACATATATCAACGGACTTTTCGAGGCTTGTGAAAAAGCCTTTAAGAAATAAGGGAGGAAAATCGAATGAATTCCATTTCAGAAAAAATCATGGCAATAGGCGTTGTGCCTGTTATCAAGCTTAACAATCCCGAAAGAGATGCTGTTAATCTTGCAGACGCTCTCATTAAGGGTGGAGTACCCGTTGCAGAGGTTACATTCCGTGCAGCAGGCGCAGCAACAGCAATCAGACTTATGAGCCAGGCGTTCCCCGAAATGCTTGTTGGTGCAGGCACAGTTCTTTCCACTCAGCAGGTGGATGAGGCAATTGAAGCCGGTGCAAAGTTTATTGTAACTCCCGGACTTGATGAATATATCGTTAAATACTGTCAGGAGAAGAACATCCCCATTTATGCAGGCTGTACCACTCCCACAGATTACCACACAGCATACAGATTAGGTCTTGATGTATTGAAATTCTTCCCCGCAGAGCAGTCAGGTGGTCTTGCAAAAATCAAGGCAATGAGCGCACCATTCCCAATGTTCAAGGTAATGCCCACAGGTGGTATTGGTCTCAATAATCTTAAAGAATACCTCTCCTGCCCTGTTATCGCTGCATGTGGAGGCTCCTATATGGTAACAGCAGACCTTATCGATAATGGCAAGTGGGATGAAATCATTGACCTTTGCAAGAAATCAGTTGAAATTGTTAAGGAGGCCCGTTCAAATGGCTAAAATAGTTACCTTCGGTGAAATCATGCTCCGTCTTGCTCCAAACGGATATAACCGCTTCTTCCAGGACGACCAGCTTCAGGCAACCTTCGGTGGTGGTGAAGCAAATGTTTCAGTTTCTCTTGCAAACTACGGAATGGATTCCGTTTTTGTAACAAAGCTTCCTGCTCACGCAATCGGTCAGGGTGCTGTTAATGCTCTTCGCTATTTCGGTGTTGACACCTCAAAGATTGTTCGTGGTGGCGACAGAATAGGCATCTATTATCTCGAGAAGGGCGCTTCACAGCGTGGCAGCGTGTGTATCTATGACCGTGCACATTCAGCAATACAGGAGGCAGCTCCGGCTGATTTTGATTGGGATGCTATCTTCGAGGGCGCTGATTGGTTCCACTTTACAGGCATCACTCCTGCGCTGGGTGAAAATCTTGTGGAAATCTGCAAGCAGGCTTGTATTGCAGCAAAGGCAAAGGGCGTTAAAATCTCCTGCGACCTCAACTACAGAGGCAAGCTCTGGACAAGAGAGCAAGCAAGAGCAGCCATGACTGAGCTTTGCAAATACGTTGATGTTTGTATTTCAAATGAAGAGGATGCAAAGGATGTTTTCGGAATTGAATCCGAGAACACAGACATCTATGGTGGCAAGCTCAATAAGGATGGCTACAAATCAGTCGCAAAGCAGCTTGCTGATAAATTCGGCTTTGAGAAGGTTGCAATCACACTGAGAACATCCATTTCCGCTAACGATAACGATTGGGCAGCAATGCTCTATGATGGTGAGAATTACTGTTTCTCAAAGGAATATCACCTTCACATTGTTGACCGTGTTGGTGGCGGCGACAGCTTTGGTGGCGGACTCATTTATGCCCTTCTCAACGGCAAGGACACACAGTCTGCAATAGACTTTGCTGTTGCAGCATCTGCTCTCAAGCATTCAATCGAGGGTGACTTCAACAGAGTAAGCGTTTCAGAAATTGAAAAGCTTGCAGGTGGCGACGGCTCAGGAAGAGTGCAGAGATAAGTACAAAGCTTAAAACGGTAAGATTCAATTGAATCTTACCGTTTATTTTTTACCACATCCGCACTCCGTCGATGTGAAGGAATCTTGCAACATCATAAGAATAGGTTGAAAGTGGTCTGTCCAATGCATCGTATGTGTGGGCAGCAACAAGAATTTCAGGCTCTGTTTCAAGAATAAACAGCGTGTGATAAAAATCACCATCAGCCTTACCCAGTTGAATAATATCACCAGCCACTACCTCACTTTCATATACCACCCTTGCATAAGGCCCCACAGATGTGTTTGTAACAAGAAAGTTATACAGGTACTCCACCCCACTCCACGCTGCTGAGCGCTCTGATGCAGAGATATAATACCAGCCATATACAGGTGTGTAATTCATTATACCCGAGCCTGCATACAGGCACTGGGAAATGAAATTTGTGCAGTCGCCCCCGATGCTCTCAAAATCATAGTAGGCTGGGTTTCTGCTTAAAGCCCAACGCCTTGCATAGCTAACAGCAGAAGCTCTGTCATAACCTCTTTCTCTCATACAAAAATCCCCTTTCACTATACCATAGTATGATGAAAGAATGATTATGTTCGGCTTCGACCCCCGCTTTGTGAACTCAGAAAAAAAGAGAACCTACACAATAAATGTAGGTTCTTCTTTTTGGGAATAATGTGCAAGTTTAATAGAATTAACAGAATGCACCCCCGGGGGTGCATTTTTGCAATTGCATTATGCCAAAATCTATGCATAGCTGATATATGTAAGATAGGCCATTTACAAATGCTCCCTACGAAACAAGCATAGCGAAGCTTCGTTTTTGGGTAATTCCATATCTATCGTTTCAAATAAATCATATTTACTTATAGTCAGAATCAAGTTATATTCCGATCCGAAAATGAACAAAAATGTATCATCCGAGCGAAAACGAATTCCTTCTACTGAGCCGTCATCATGATAACACATTTCGTCAAGTAGAAATTCTCTATGTTCCAAATTCACAAAAAATGGATAGTCCAAATCAATATAAGACCTAACTGGATTTATCTCAACACACCCGTCCTCACCCAAAGAACTGTAAGTTAAATATGCCGCCCCCTGGTCACCAGTTAGAATAATACCATCACAATCACAGCTTTGATCGTTAATTTTTTCGCAAAAGGATGCAGAAAGACGAATCTCTCGAAGAATGCCAAGATCTTTTATTATCTCAATATTAGACATGTTACCATCCTTTCCGTGTTTTTGTTACATTTATTATATAACATGAATCGTCCAATAAGCAAGCACAATTAAATAGTTATTTCTATTGGTTGAACGCAATATTGGGTTTTACCTATTAGCTGAACGATTACCCGGTATTCGCCGAACGCATCCCCCTTATTAGGTGATCGCACTAAAAGGTAAGCGTTCAGCATAAATTAATAAGCATTTTTTTGACATATTAACACTCCTTCCGTTGGTATTATTTCAGATTTTCGGAGACAAATCAACGGCTTGGATAAAAAAAGAAGTAACTTTTGATAGACAAAAGTTACTTCTTTTTTTGGTGCCGGTGACCGGGGTCGATGGGCTATGCCCATCGTTTGCTCTGCAAACCCCGATTATGTTCGGCTTCGCCGAGGCGGTTCGACCCCTGCTTTGTGAAACCGAAAAAAAGAGAACCTACATAATAAATGTAGGTTCTTCTTTTTGGTGCCGGTGACCGGGGTCGATGGGCTATGCCCATCGTTTGCTCCGCAAACCCCGATTATGTTCGGCTTCGCCGAGGCGGTTCGACC
>JAFODQ010000016.1 GCA_017380615.1 Clostridia bacterium
CGAGCAGTACGAGCCATATATTTATAACGCAATCAAAACTGCAAAGGTTATGATTGTTTTTGGCGAAAAGGCAGAATATTTCAGCTCCGTGTGGATTAAAAACGAGTGGAGCAGATTCAAAACAAGAATCGAGAAGGGCGAAAAGCACAAGAATTCGCTTGTTGTGGTTTATAAAAATATAAATCCCGGCGACCTTCCCGTTGTGCTCAGATCCCGTCAATGCCTCAATGCGGCAGAAATGACCTTCCTTCCTGACCTTACACGCCACATTAAACGAGTGGTTGAGGAGTCAAAGAGGAGTGTGCACCTTGAAAAGATTGAAATCACAGGCGGTCAGATGTCAAAGAAGGCAACAAGCCTTTCTGTGAATTCTGTTGAGCGCAGAGAAATCGGTGCAGGCGCAATTGCAGAAACAAGCATCAGTGAGAAGCAGACAATCAGTCTGATTCACACATATATGGGAGAAAATCAGTGGGATTCTGCGAATAGATTAATTGACGACGTTTTATTTAATAACCCCACATGTGCAGAGGCACTCTGGTGCAGAATTCTTGTGAGATACTGTGTTAATTCAAACGCAATGTTTGTGGATAATCTCGCACGGCTTCAGCCCACAGATCTTCCTGAGATTGAGAAGGTGCTCAACTGTGCATCAAAGGATTTTGCACAAGAGATTCTTGAGCTGCTTTATACCTGCGAGCAGAAGTCATCGAAATATATTGTTGACTTTTTGTATAATGATGTGCTCAAAACAATTCTTCCCTTCTCCTATGAAAATCGTCAGAAGAGAATTGATGAAGCATTTGAGAGCGTTATCAAGCAAAGCAAAATGCTTTCCTTCCAGACCTTGCTCAATACTCTTGAGCCGTCACAGGTTGACAAGTTTATTGATTATAATTTCAGATATGCAGCAAAGACCCCTAGCCCTCAAGAGAGAGTTCACTGCCTTAACAGCATTATTGCAGTTGATGAGGGTAATGTGGATGCCCTTCGTTTCCTTGTGGATGTGGATTTATCAAAGCCCACACCCGAGAAGGAAACAACAGAGCACTTTGAGTCTCTTCTGAAATATGCCAAGGATGTTAAGGGTGAGGTTGTTGCAAAGCTTAACTGGCTTTCAAAAAGCCTTGTGGCAAAGGAGCACTGTTCATTTGCAAGGCAGCTTCTCAAATACTATCCCGAGGAGATGTCAACTCTTAAAAATGAGCTGATAAGCCTTGCATACAGAATGATTAACCAGGGTTATTTTGAGGATGCAGAATATATTCTTAACCTGATTCTCACCTTTGAAACAAACAACTCTGCAATATACTGGGCAATCTGCCTTATGAAGGTTAAGGCAACCTCCGAAGAAAACATTAAGAATTCCGACATTCCGTTGAAGAGTGTGCCTGAATTCAATAAATATCTCACTCTTGTTAATGAGCAGAGGCGTAAGGCGTGCATTAACATTACAACACAGCAGGAGGCTCAGCTCAGGGCAAAGGAAATCAAGAGAGAAAAGCAGGAAAAGCTCCATGAAATCCTTCATAAAGCAAAGAAGGTGCTCATTATTGCTGCAATTGCTTTTGTTGCTCTTTTCATTCTCATTATGATTCTGGGTGGATATGTTATCCCCAAGGGTTATTATGACGATGGCATTGAGTATCTCGCACAGGGAAAATACGAAGAGGCAATCGAAAAATTTGAAGAGGCAAACGGCTTCAAGGATTCTGAAACCAAGATAGATGAGGTTCACTATCAGCATGGTCTTGCCTACCTTGAGCAGGGTGAATATTCCCACGCAATCAGTGAATTTGAAAAATCAAACTCCTTTAGTGATGCCGACGAAAAAATAGAGGAAGCA
>JAFODQ010000074.1 GCA_017380615.1 Clostridia bacterium
GCCGTCTCTACCCGAAGCGAACACAACCGGGAATTCAATCTGATCATCGTTAGCTCCAAGCTCAATGAACAAATCAAGAACCTCATCTATAACCTCATCGGGTCTTGCACCCGGACGGTCAATTTTATTGATAACAACAATTGCCTTCTTACCAAGAGCCAATGCCTTTTTAAGAACGAAGCGTGTCTGTGGCATACAACCTTCAAAAGCATCCACAAGAAGCAAAACACCATCAACCATCATCATGATACGCTCAACCTCACCACCGAAATCTGCGTGGCCGGGAGTGTCAACAATATTGATTTTTACATCCTTATAATGAATGCCTGTGTTTTTGGAAAGAATGGTTATTCCTCTCTCCTTCTCAAGATCGTTCGAGTCCATTACTCGTTCATCTACCTGCTCATTGGAACGGAAGATACCACTCTGATGAAGAAGCTGGTCAACAAGTGTTGTTTTACCGTGGTCAACGTGGGCAATAATTGCAACGTTTCTGATATTCTCTCTTTTTTCCACTATTTCACCTTCAAACAAAAATTACTGAAATATTATACCACTCAACCGACGCATAATCAAGTTTTTAATATGGCTATCATATAGAAATTAAAGCTCTACGAAATAAAACAATTATATATTCTGCTGTATTATTGAAATAAATATAATAGTTTGATAAAATAAATCCGGTGATTTTATGAATTTCAAAAATGTTCTTCTCGCAAGTGATTTTGACGGGACACTGAAAAATGATGATGGAATTATTACCGATGATGTTAAATCTGCAATATCACGATTCATGAGTAACGGTGGATATTTTACTGTCTGCACGGGACGCATCCTTCAGGGTTTTCACCTTTACAGTAAGGATTACATCAACGCACCCGTGCTTCTGGGCAACGGTGCTATGGCTTATGATTACGAAAAAAAATCTGTCATATTCAACGATGCAATCGGTGAGGAGGGATTAGCATCCGTCAAAGATATTCTTAACATATTCCCTGATATTCCAATTGAGTTTTATAACATCGATTGTGTTTGCGCAATCAACCTCAACAAACACTCCGAACAGCATTTTACAAGCCAAGGAATAGATTTTAAAATAATCCAGAGACCCGAGGATGCCCCTCTTCCATGGACAAAGGTTATGATTGCTGCCCACGGTTGTTCCCGTCAGGTGCAGGAGATTCTTGATAAGCACCCTGAAATCAATTACCTCAGAACAACAGGTGATTATGTGGAGATTCTCAAAAAAGGCGTTGATAAGGGCACAGGGCTACTGAAGCTTGCAAAACACCTCAAATGTGAACAATGCGATATCTACGCCGCCGGTGACGGATATAACGATGTGGAAATGCTTGTGGCTGCTGCAGGTGGATTTGTGCCGGAAAACGGCTCACCCGAAGCTCTGGCTGTGGGTAAATATATAACCCGGTCAAATAATAAAGGTTGTATTGCACATGCAATAGAAATCCTGCAGGAAAAATATGAATAAAACAAAGCAAAATAAAACAGCCTCGGTAACCCGAGGCTGTTTTGTTATTTAATTAATAAAGGTCTTTGCAGGAGATACCCTTTGATTCATATGCAGCAACAGATGTTGTCTTACCGTCGCTGTAGAAAGCCTTAACTGTGTATGTGTAAGTTACACCCTTCTTTGCAGAATTGTCAAGGTATGTGTGAGACTTTGTTGTCTTGATAACACCGAGGTATGAATTTGATGTCCAGTTGCCACTTGTTTTACGATATACATAGTAACCACTTGCACCCTCAACCGGCTCAAAGTCAACATAGATACCTTCTTTTGCACTCTTAACAGTGTTAAGCTCTGCAATTTCAAGTCTTCTAATCTTAGAACCAGCAAGGAAGTTACTGTAAATGCCACCTGCGAGAGCTCTTACTGTGTAGATATAATCAACACCCGGTTCAACAGCTCTGTCAAAATAGTTATTTGCTGTAACTGTCTTGAGGTATGTCCACTGAGCATCGCCAGCCTGCTTACGGTAAACTCTGTAAGAGGTTGCATTTGCAACTGCATTCCATTTAACATAGATGCCACCCTCAGTGTTTGCAGGAACGATATTTGTTGGTGTAGCAACATATCTGAGAACCTTACCACCGATATATTTGCTCAAGCCTGCTGCATTCTTAGCTCTTACAACATATTTGTAATAAACGCCACTCTTAACAGCTTTGTCTTCATAGCTTGTGCCCTTGAGTTCACCAAGCAATTTAAATTCTGATTCACCGCCTGCACGACGATAGAGAAGATATGATGTTGCGCCATCAACCTGATTCCATGCAACCTTGAGACCATTGATACCGTTTGAAAGGTAGTTGATAACAGGTGATGCAGGAACAAGCTGCTTAATTACGCTTGGTGCCGAATCATAACCACATGTGTCACAGTGATAGTGTGATGAGCCAGGAGCAAAAACTGTTGCCTTGTAATCGATAACAAGCTTTTTGTCTGCGTGGTCACAATATGGCATTGAATAAACAACCTCGAAAACATCTGTCATCTCTGACAATTCGCTGTTTTTATCCTGTGAAGCTAATCTGTAAAAATATGTCTGACCATCAACAACATCTGTATCAGTGAACTGACACTCAACGGTTGTGCCGATAACGTCACCATCACGATAAACGATATAGGCAACAGCGTCTTCTACGGGAGCCCATGTGATAACTGCGCCCTTGAATGTGCTGACAATCTGTGATATCTCAGGAGTTGCTGCTGCAAATGATGTAACAGCGAAAACTGAGAGTACCATAAGCATTGCTAAAACAAGACTTAAAACTTTCTTCATTGGATACTTCTCCTTTTATGTATATACTAATTTACTATTATATTATAGCATAAATTAGATGTAAAGAAATAGGCAGATTTACTAAAATATAGGGGATTTTTTTGTGCTAAAAGTGGATAGATATCTAAATTCAATCAGCCCTCTCCTTAGCCACCCTTCCCTCTCTGAGAAGTTCACAAAGTGTCACAGAATCATTATTTTTCATTGCGACACTGTATTTTTCAAGCTCAGCAATAATATTGTCAAGCTCAAAGATAAGATTGTCCTTATTTTCAAGGAATAATTCAGTCCACATATGCTCGTTAAGGTATGCAACACGGGTCAGATCTTTATAGCTACCTGCTGAAATCCCCTTCCTCTCAAGAGCCGAGGGACTTTTAACAAAAGCATTTGACACAAGGTGTGCAAGCTGAGATGTATATGCAATAAGCTTATCGTGCTTCTGTGCGGTCATAACAGAAACTCTGCCGAAGCCGAGCTTCATTATAACCTCTCTGGCATTAGCAAGAACAAGAATATCTTCATTTTCCTTGGGTGTGAGCACAAACGGTGCGTTATGAAACATGGTGTCCTTTGAGTTTTCGAAGCCTGAAAACTGAGTGCCTGCCATGGGATGACCACCGATAAATATAAAATCATTTTCCCGGGCAACTTCAAAGCACTGCTCACAAACAGAGCGCTTTGTACCGGCACAATCAATCACAACAGCATCAGGCTTGAATTTTGTGGCATTTGCTTTAACATACTCCACAACAGCTTCAGGATACAGAGGAATAAAGATATAATCGCAGGAAGAAAGCTTTATATCGGTCAATTCACCATCAATAAATCCATTTTCTTCGGCAAAAGACACAACGCTTTTGTTGATATCATAGCCATAAACCTTGAATTCTGTGTTTTTCTTTGCAGATTTTGCAAGAGAACCACCAATAAGACCCAAACCAACAATACCAATATTCATAAGAAAACCTCCCAAAAATAAAAATCCTTGCAGTGAATGACTGCAAGGATATCAGAACGATAAAAAAAGAAAAGCAGCACAAATCACTATCACTTATTCAACTAAGCAATAGTAATAATAGTATGATACTGCGAAAATCTTTTTCATAATCATTTACCTTTCGTTTTTTAATAATTTAACATCACAAAATAGATTTGTCAAGAGAAAATAAAAAAAGAGTTGAAGCATTTGCTTCAACTCCCAGGCATATACCCTGAAAACTGAACAAAGGAAGCTAAGAAACAAACGAAATGGTCAAGCCCTCGACCTATTAGTACTGCTTAGCTGAACACGTCACCGTGCTTACACATGCAGCCTATCAACCTCATAGTCCTTGAGGGGTCTTACTAACTTAAGTTATGGGAAATCTAATCTTGGAGATGGCTTCACGCTTAGATGCTTTCAGCGTTTATCCAATCCGCACATAGCTACTCGGCCGTGAAGATGCTTATTGTCAAGCGATTGATGTAGATGCCACCTTTGGTGAGGAGGGCTATTCTACCCTTGAACGTAACTCCTGCCGTCCGTCGTTCGATATCTGTGGTATTTGGGGCGGATATACAGGCGAAGGTAGTAAAACTGTTCTGCCAAGTAAGGCATATGCGAAGGTGAGTTGCCGCTTAGTAGCGAACCAAGACCATGCTAAGATTAGTCAAGCATTCGTTGATTATATGCAAAGTATTGCGCCAGCTGGTGTGCGTGTCAAGGTAACACCTATGCATGGTGGTCAGGGCTATGTCTGTCCAATCGATATCCCTGCTTACAAGGCTGCAGAACATGGTTTTGAAGTAGCATTTGGTAAGAAACCGTTGGCTGCTCGCCGCGGAGGTAGTATTCCTATCATCAGCAGTTTCGAGCAGATTCTTGGTGTCAAGACTATTCTTATGGGCTTTGGATTGGAGAAGAATGCTATCCACTCGCCCAACGAGTCGATGGATCTCGAAGTTTGGGAAAACGGCATCGTGGCAGTAACAGAGTTTTACAAGGCTCTAAGTAGTACATTATAAATAGTTCATGTATGAACATCGTCATTATCGGCAAGGGCAACGTAGCCACTAATCTGCATCACGCTTTCACCCAAAAAGGCATTGCATGTCAAATGGTTAGTAGCCGCGAAGGATTAGACC
>JAFODQ010000075.1 GCA_017380615.1 Clostridia bacterium
CTGCTTTACTTATAACTATATTTGTATTATAATAATATCATAAGAATAAGTCAATAGGTGGAGGATAAAATTATGGGCAGAGTTTATGGAACAGTTTCAATGGGAATTCGCACACCGATCATCCGTCAGGGTGACAACCTGATAGAAATCGTTACCGCTTCCATTGTAGATGCAATTAACACAGAAGGACTGGTACCGAGAGATCGTGATGTAGTATGTATGACAGAGGCGATTGTAGCACGAGCACAGGGTAACTATGCGAGTGTTGAAAATATTGCTGCTGATGTACGAAATAAATTTGGTGGTGAAACAGTTGGAGTTATTTTCCCTATTCTGAGCAGAAACAGATTTGCAATTTGTCTTCGTGGTATTGCAAAAGGGTGTAAAAAAATTTTTTTGATGCTGAGTTACCCTTCTGATGAGGTTGGTAATCATCTTGTTGATATAGATTTACTTGATGAAAAAGGCATTAACCCTTATACAGACATATTGACCGAAAAAGAATGGAGAACCTTGTTTGGTTTTCCTAAACATACCTTTACAGGTGTTGATTATGTAGAATATTATTCTGACTTAGTCCGTGAGTGTGGTGCAGAGGTTGAGGTTATTTTTGCTAATGATTGCCGTGCTATTCTGAATTATACAAAAAATGTTCTCAATTGCGATATTCACACCCGAGTACGTACAAAACGATTGTTAAAAGCAGCCGGTGCAGAAAAGGTTTACGGTCTGGATGAAATAATGACAGAATCTGTTGATGGTAGCGGTTGGAATGCGCGATATGGATTGTTAGGTTCCAATAAAGCAACTGAAGATACGGTAAAGCTTTTTCCGAGAGAAGAGTGTCAGCAACTGGTGGAAGATATTCAAAGCCGTCTGCTTGATGTTACTGGAAAGCATATTGAGGTAATGGTGTACGGCGATGGTGCTTTTAAGGACCCCGTGGGTAAAATATGGGAACTTGCCGATCCGGTAGTTTCTCCTGCATACACACCCGGCTTGGAGGGGACACCAAATGAGCTGAAACTGAAATATCTTGCTGATAATGATTTCTCTGTTCTTTCAGGCAAAGCTCTTCAGGATGCAATTAAAGAGAAAATTAAACAAAAAGATGGTTCTTCACTTGTTGGAAATATGGTTTCTCAGGGAACAACACCACGCCGCTTGACAGATCTGATTGGTTCTCTTTGTGACCTGACATCAGGCTCTGGAGATAAGGGAACACCTGTAGTATATATTCAAGGTTATTTTGATAACTATACTAACGAATAAATAAGGAGGATAAAACATGGAAAAAATAGTTCGTCCGGAAAGCATGGAACGTATTACAACTCCGGAGCTTGCGAAAAATTTCATCGAAGAACAGATTGCTGAAATCAAAAAACAGGTTGGAAATAAAAAGGTGCTTTTAGCCTTGTCCGGAGGCGTTGATTCCAGTGTAGTTGCGGCACTGCTGATTAAAGCCATTAGCAAGCAGCTTGTATGCGTTCATGTTAATCATGGATTACTTCGCAAGGGTGAGCCGGAACAGGTTGTAAAAGTATTCCGTGATGAAATGGATGCTAACCTTATTTATGTTGATGCAACAGACCGTTTTCTTGATAAGCTTGCAGGTGTTGCAGATCCTGAAACAAAAAGAAAAATCATCGGCAAAGAATTTATCGAAGTATTTAACGATGAAGCTAATAAGCTTGAGGGAATAGATTTTCTTGCGCAAGGCACAATTTATCCTGATATTCTTGAATCGGACGGCGTAAAGGCACATCATAATGTTGGCGGTTTGCCAGAGGGTATGAAATTTAAACTTGTAGAGCCTCTTAAACTGCTCTATAAGGACGAGGTGCGTGTAGTAGGTGAAGCATTGGGACTTCCGCATGATATGGTATATCGTCAGCCATTCCCCGGTCCTGGTCTTGGCGTTCGTTGCCTTGGTGCTATCACAAGAGACAGACTTGAGGCTCTTCGTGAAGCTGATGCAATTCTTCGTGAAGAATTTGATATAAATGGCTTGGCAGAAAAAGTATGGCAGTATTTTATTGCGGTTCCCGATTTTAAAAGTGTTGGTGTAAAAGATGGAAAACGCTACGAGGGATGGGCTGCTATTATTCGTGCAGTGAACACTACTGATGCTATGAGTGCAACAATCGAGGAAATTCCATATGAATTGATTCATAAAATCACTTACAGGATTACACACGAGGTTGAAGGTATTAATCGTGTTATGGTAGATGTTACACCTAAGCCTGTCGGCACAATAGAATTTGAATAGAGGAATTTTATATGGCAAAGAGAACAGATGTTAAAAAGGTTTTGATTATAGGATCAGGTCCTATAGTTATAGGTCAGGCTGCTGAGTTTGACTATGCAGGGACTCAGGCTTGCTTGGCACTTAAAGAGGAAGGCTATGAGGTTGTTCTTATTAACTCCAACCCTGCAACAATTATGACAGATACAATTATTGCGGATAAGGTTTATATGGAGCCTCTTACACTTGAATATGTAGCTAAGATTATCCGTCACGAGCGTCCTGATGCCATTATTCCCGGTATCGGCGGTCAGACCGGACTTAATCTTGCTATGCAGCTTGAGAAAAAAGGTATTCTTAAGGAGTGCAATGTTCAGCTCCTCGGCACTTCAAGTGCTTCTATTGAGCGTGCTGAAGACCGTGAGATGTTCAAAGAACTTTGTGAATCTATCGGTGAACCTGTTATTCCTTCAGAAATCACTTATTCATTAGAGGAAGCAAAGGCAGCAGCAAGCCGTATCGGCTATCCCGTTGTAGTTCGTCCTGCATTTACTCTCGGTGGTACAGGCGGCGGCTTCGCTTATAATGAAGAAGAGCTTGTTGAAATCGGAACAAATGCATTTAAGTTATCTCCTGTTC
>JAFODQ010000076.1 GCA_017380615.1 Clostridia bacterium
AACTGAGCCATATTTCATGTCCCCCTTCTTATAACGATTATAGTTAGTCGAAACAGTGTAAAATTACACTGTTTCGATACCAAATTATGATTTGGTATCGAATTTTCTTCGAAAATTCGACTATAATCCTTTCAATGAGTGTAATGCAAAATTGTATTTATAAAAAAAATTTTGCTAAAAGCCGATAAAATCGGCTTTTGCGAAACGCGACTGCGTTTCGACAAATTACAATCATTATAACGATTATAGTTAGTCGAAACAGTGTAAAATTACAATCATTATAAAATCATAATATCACACATTAAATAATTTTACAACAACAAATGCTCTGCTACCCTTAGGTAACAGAGCATTATTTCAAATTTTCACTTTATTACAAGATGATCCGTTTCCGTTTGTGTCTTCTTGTTAAAGGAGCAGATTGCACCTTCAAAGCTAGTGCAGTTGATACCCAGTATCACATCGCCGATATAGGTAACTCGTGTGAATCCTGATGAATTTTCCCCCTCCGGATGAGTGTATGCACCTTCGGTTGACAGCTTCTTTTCATCTTCATTCACCTTCACAGCAAGAATTCCGGCTGTGTTTGAATGTGACAGTCTTTCACCGTTTGAAGATGCCCACACTCTTTCCTGCCTGGCATATGGAATATACATTGTGTTTTCCTCTGCATTCCAGCAAAGTGCCTTGTGTGTATAGAAGGCATCAGAATAAATATATGTCCACCTGTGTGGTGAATCAAATCCCGAAAGCTCAATCTTGTCAATCTCAAGAGGCTTTGTAGGGTCGGACACATCAAAGAGCGATACCTTCATTCCGTTACCCTGACCGTCATTTGTACCATCCACACCAACACCGAGAAGAAGATTCTCACCAACAGGGTGAAGATATGTTGAGAAGCCGGGAATCTTTAATTCACCCTTAAGCTGTGGCTTCTGAGGATCAGACAAGTCAAACACAAACAACGGGTCTGTCTGCCTGAAGGTTACAACATAGCCTGTATCTCCTGTAAATCTTACAGATTTTATTCTTTCACCCTTTGCAATATCCGATACCTGACCAACAGGCTTGAGGTTTTCATCGAGCACCCACACATAGTTCGAGAGAGAATCCCCCCAGGAGCCTGAGGTGGTTGCAATCCTGATGAAACCATTGTACTCATCCATGCTGAACTGATTAAGCGCTGTCCCATCAACACAGCCCGAGCCACGATAAATTACACCACCATTGCGTATATCAAATTTAAAGATGTTTGTTTTTGCCTGGGTTACGCCAAAAACAAACTCAGCTGCTCCCTTATCCTGATATGTTGTGCTTGTAGCATAAAGTGTTTCAGTTGTGCAATAAACATTACTGCCTGCACCGAGAGTTGCCTGAGTTTTAAGAGTTTCTTTATCCTCAATGCTCACATTGGATGCCACAAGATATGACGGACTTTCCACCTGACCACCGATAACAACGCAATCGCAAGGGATTCTCTTCATTGCCGCATTGTTCACAGAGGAGGTTGGCACACAGTTATCAACAACACTCTGCTCATCATCGTCAAGGTTTACATAGTAATTGGAAAGGAACAAAAGCTGTTTATCCACAAGTCTTGAAGAAACATAAGAGCCATCCTGATATATGCGCCACATTTCCTTCGGTGCTTTCACATCTGTAATATCAAAGCACACAGCCATTGTAAGAACTTTCTCTCCACCATAGGAAAAGCTTCTGTGGTTTTTCTCTGCTTTTCCCGCCTCGCGTAGGACACTGCACTCAAGAAGAGCGACCAGCCGGTTACCGGAAACATATATTTCCCTGATAACCATGTGATATATACCATGCTCATTAGCTGTATCAATATCAATATCACCAATTTCAGAAAGCGTTCCGTTGCTTTGAGGCTTCACAACAGAAATACCACAGGTATATTTGAGCACAGGATTTCCTGCTGTTTCCTTTTTGATTTCAACAACCTCACCATTCTCATTTGTCACCTCAGCATAAAGCTCATCGTAAAAGCTTCCCCAATCTGCATTATCGGGTTTCACCATATAGATATATGTGCCATCATTTTTAATTACATCTGCTTCACTGACACCCTTGACCTGTTCATTTGTAACGCCATACCCCTTATTGCTTGTGTTGCCGTTGGCACTCGGAGCTGTAACGCTTGTATTGGCAGAGCTGCTGCCCATTACCACATTGTCTTCCAAGGCAATTTCCTGATCTGCACCAAATAAACGAAAATCATTTTGCTCCCTGTATTCCTTGTAATCTGCAGCATACTGGGCAAATCGCTGTTCAATATGCTCATAGCTTTCGGGTGTTGAGACAGCTGTCGGCAGGTCTGTATCAACAAGTTGCTGCGTCTTTTCCCAGGGTTTGAACACAAAAAGAGATGTAAAAATAATCACCAAGGACGCTGCAACAGCAACAAAGCTTCTCCACATAGCCTTACGGGATTTCTTTTTATCCTTGCCACTTTCGGGAATCCACATTTCATCAGAGCCAAGCATCTTCTCAATTTCTTCGGGAAGAAGATTTTCGGGAACTGTAAGGTTTTCTTGCTTTCTAAGTCGGTTATTCATTTCACTTAACTGCTCATCAGTGAAAATTTCTTTATCAAAATTATTATCCACAAGCACCTCTCCTTTCAAGAAAGTATATTTCTGAGCTTTTCAAGTGCCCGCTTTTGTCTTGAGCGTACAGTTGAAGGCTCCATGTTGTAAATCTGTGCCAGCTCGTGACTTTTAAAGCCCCCGATTACGGAAAGCATCACAAGCTGACCATCAGGTGGGGTAAGGCTCTGCAGCGCCTCCTTCAATTCAGTGCTGCTGAACACATCTCCACTCTCACCTTCAATAAGGAATTCATAATCCTCCACGGGAAGTATATCTGGTTGCTTATTTCTCTTCATAAGCTCTGTTTTGCAACGATTGGAAAGAATTTTAAAAATCCAAACCTTAAAGGATGAAGCATCCTTTAGCGTATGTATATTTCTCCATGCAGAAAGCACTGCCTCCTGCATGGCATCGCTTGCATCCTCAGTATTACCCATCATATAAACTGCAAATCTGTACATATCCTTATAATACTGTGCATAAAGCCTTGAAAAAGCCACAGTGTCTCCACCTTTTGCGCACTGGACAAGCTTTAAATTTTCATTTTCCACACCAAGCACCTCCCGGAGGGTGAAAGATTTAATCCGGATTTTTATCCTCTCACCTATAAGAGTATCACAAACTACATTTTGTTGCAAAAAATTTTCCATATATGAGAATTTTTTGTATGCAAGGCGTCTCTTTGTAAATAAATGGTAAATATTATTTATTAAAGCACATTTTCGTTTGCAAAAAAAATATGTGTATGCTATAATGTATAATGTATTTTTATATTCGATATTTATATCTTGAAAGGACCGAAAAACTAAATGTCTTTCCTTAAAAAACTTTTTGGTGATTATTCCACCAAGGAAATCAAAAGAATCTCAGGTCTTAAGGATGCTGTTCTCAACCTTGAAGAGGAATATTCTGCCCTCTCCGATGAACAGCTTCAGGCAAAGACCGTTGAATTCAAGGAGCGCCTTTCCAAGGGTGAAACTCTTGATGACATTCTGCCGGAAGCATTTGCGGCTTGTCGCGAGGCAGCATGGCGCGTCCTCGGAATGAAGCACTATCCTGTGCAGATTCTCGGTGGTATTATTCTCCACCAGGGCAGAATTGCTGAAATGAAAACAGGTGAAGGTAAAACTCTTGTGGCTACACTCCCCGCTTATCTTAATGCGCTTTCAGGTAAGGGTGTTCATATCGTTACAGTAAACGATTACCTTGCTAAGCGTGACTCTGAGTGGATGGGTAAAATCTACCGTTTCATGGGTCTGAGCGTTGGTCTTATCATTCACGATAAGCAGCCAGCAGAAAGAAAGGAAGCCTATGATGCCGACATCACCTTCGGCACCAATAACGAAATGGGCTTTGACTATCTGCGTGATAATATGGTCATGTACGCCCAGCAACGCGTTCAGCGTGGCCACGCCTTCGCTATTGTGGACGAGGTTGACTCAATCCTCATTGATGAGGCAAGAACACCTCTTATCATTTCCGGTATGGGTGAAGCCTCCACAGATCTTTACAAGCTTTCAAACGACCTTGTTAAACGCCTGAAAATGGTTAAGGTCAGCGATTTTGACTCAAAATGCGATATTGAAGAAATTGCCGAAGAGCAAAATGGTGATTATTTCGTTGATGAAAAGGCAAAGAGCGTAACCCTCACAAAATCAGGTATCATGAAGGCTGAGCAATACTTCCACGTTGACAATCTCATGGACCCCTCACACCTTACACTTCAGCACCACATCAACCAGGCACTCAAGGCACACGGAACAATGGCTCGTGATGTTGACTATGTTGTTAAAGACGGTCAGGTGCTTATTGTTGATGAATTCACAGGCCGCATCATGCAGGGCAGGCGCTACAGCGAGGGTCTCCACCAGGCAATTGAGGCAAAGGAAAATGTCAAGATTGAAAACGAGAGCAAAACTCTTGCAACAATCACCTTCCAGAACTATTTCCGTCTTTACAAGAAGCTTTCAGGCATGACAGGTACTGCCATGACAGAAAGTCAGGAATTCCAGGAAATCTACAGCCTTGATGTTGTTGAAATCCCTACAAACAAGCCTCTTGCCCGTGTAGATAACAACGATGTTGTTTATCTTTCCGAGGAAGCAAAGTTCAACAAAATTGTTGAAGCTATTGAAAAGTGCCACCAAAAGGGACAGCCTGTTCTTGTTGGTACTGTGAATATTGAAAAGAGTGAACAGCTTTCCAAATTCCTTAAGAAGAGGGGCATCAAGCACGAGGTGCTCAATGCTAAATTCCACGAGAAGGAAGCAGAAATTGTTGCTCAGGCAGGTAAATTCGGTGCAGTTACAATTGCCACAAACATGGCAGGCCGAGGCACTGACATCATACTTG
Organism: Clostridia bacterium; assembly: GCA_017380615.1. Taxonomy (GTDB): domain Bacteria; phylum Bacillota; class Clostridia; order Oscillospirales; family Acutalibacteraceae; genus DTU089. Next base: position 4,962 of record JAFODQ010000076.1, read on the forward strand.
GTGGTAACCCCGAATTCATGGCAAAAGACAAGATGCGCAAGATGGAATTCGACGAGGAGCTTATTGCCGAAGCAATGGGCTTTGCAGAAACCGACAACGAGGATATTCTTAATGCCAGAAAGACCTTCCGTGAGCTTGAAGCAGAATTCAAAAAGCAGACATCAGAGGAAGCAGAAAAGGTTCGTGCTGCAGGTGGCTTGTGCATAATCGGTACAGAGCGCCATGATTCAAGACGAATTGATAACCAGCTGCGTGGTCGTGCCGGCAGACAGGGCGACCCGGGTGAAAGCGTATTCTATCTTTCAACAGATGATAATTTGTTCCATCTTTTCGGTACAGAAAGAGTAAAGCCCATAATTGAAAAGCTCAAGGAGACTATGCTGGCAAAGGGCAAGCTGGAAAATCTTGAGGATGCAAGAATAGATCTGAAGATGGTTACAAATTCCATCGAAAGTGCACAGAGACGCGTGGAGGGCGACCATTTTGCTGTTCGTCGTAATGTTCTTAAGTTTGACGATGTTATGAACAAACAGCGTGAGGTTATTTATACCCAGCGTAATCAGGTACTTGATGGTGAAGATGTAAGCCCTCTCATACAGAAAATGATTGTTGACACAATCTCCGAATCTGTTGATTTCTACTGTCCTGCGAACCAGAATCCAAAGGATTGGAACACAGCTGCTCTCCTTGCAAAATACACCTGGCTCATTGACAACGAGGATATTGAAAATCTTACCAGGACAGAGGATGTTGCTGAGACGCTCCTTAACAAGGCACAGGAAATCTATGACAGCCGAGTTGCAGAATATGGCATTGAAAAGGTTAAGGAATTTGAACGCTTTTGTCTTTTACGCAATGTTGACTTCCTTTGGATGGATCACATCGATGCAATGGATCAGCTCAAACGAGGTATGGGTCTTATGGGCTATGGTCAGAAGGATCCCGTTATCGTTTTCCGTGACGAAAGTCTTGATATGTTTGAGGAAATGACAGACAGCATCCGTGAAGGCACAGTTCATTATGTGCTTCAGGGCACTATCAAAAAAAACGAGGAGATTGAAAGAAAATCAACCGTTAAAATCACCTCAACCTCAGGTGCAAACGATGGCACACTCAAGAAAGAGCCTGCCAGAAAAGAAAAGAAGCCCGGCAGAAACGACCCTTGTCCATGTGGCAGTGGTAAGAAATACAAGAAATGCTGTGGTCAATAAACCACTAAAAAACAAGGTTCAGCTTTTGAACTGCCCCAAATTGTACGGACAGCACAAAAAAGGACCATAATGGTAGATAAAATTAAATTTTAAGCAACAAACTGATTTCGTTTTTCAAGCGGAGTCAGTTTTGTTTTTAGTTGAATTCTTTCGTTGTTGTAGAAATG
>JAFODQ010000077.1 GCA_017380615.1 Clostridia bacterium
ACTATTACTTTCATTACACCTGAAGCTTATCCTCATTGCTTGTGGATAGGGAAAAAAATAAGTATTCAAGAAGGTACCCGTGTTGTTGGATTTGCTGTAATAACCAATATTTTCAATCCCTTGTTAGAGAAGTGAAATAAAATTTTTGAAAAACTTAAGAGGGAAAGACAGGAGACGGTTTTGTGATTGACGCTGAGTAATTGTTTAATTAACACTCAAAGCCCACAGAGTTGGCCTCTAATACCACAACATCAATATTTACAATAGTTCTTGAATTGTATAATGAAAAAAACGAGTAATTTAATATGGAAGCATTAAAAATATATATCAAAGACAAAGCGCCCATTGTTTTGTTTTATAATCTAGCGTTTATATATGCTGTATTTGTCATAATATCAAACCTATTAGACTTTTATTCCGGAGTAGTGAATCGAAATGTTGTAAGGACATTGATGATAACGCCTCTTGCACCTCTTGCTGCCTTGTATTTTTGGTTTGTGTTTAAAAATCTCATAAGAGCTTTGCTTGACTACAAAAAACAAGAGCTGATTACAGTAAACCTGAAATTTCGTGGTGGCGGTTATTTAGCCTGCGACCACCCTGAAAACGGTGCCTATTTCGTTGTTGATTTTTGCAATGAAAAAAAGAGGTTTTGGATGTACAATAAAAATCAGATTTATCCGGAATTTGCAGCCCAAGAAACTTATAAGGTGTGTTATTATAAACACTCAAGATGTATCAAATCTATCGATAGGATTACTTTTGAACGCAAGGACATCAAGAAAAAACGAAAAGAAAAAGCACAGAAAAAATCGCCCCAAATAAATAATAAAAAGGTTTTCTTCAGCAACCACATAGATGGTCTTGTGGTAGATGTTTTATTTTTGCTTTTTACGCCCTTTTGGATAATGCTTTTAAAAGATGTTTATCAAAGATGTATTTCAATCGGAGTATTCACTGTATTTTATTTAACCCTTTTATTGTTCGTTTTCCTTTATTTGTTTTTTTTACGAAACACTTTCAGACAAACCTTATCTTACATTAATCACAAAAAGGAAAAAACAAAAGTGCAAAACTTAACGATTGTGGGACTTCCACGTACAAAAAAGTTTCTTATTAAAGAAAAAACGAATGAATATATAGTGAAAACTGTTGGTTGCAATGGCAAGAAAAAAACAATTCGTTTCTATTCAACATATACACTTGGGTTAGGCGATTTAGATGAGCGTCCCGGATACAAAGGCTATGGGAATTTTATTGGTACAGAATATGAGGTTGAGTATTATAAGGTTTCACATGTTGTCAAATCAATGAAAATTATAAATCAACCTCATCAATAATCAAAATCCAATTCTGCAACAAATCAAGAGACGGTTGATGTGTACTAAAAACAATAAGACGAGAAACAGTTCTGTATCTTATTGCAAAACAAAGAGCTACAACAAGGGTTGAAATCCTCTATTGCGTTTATTGTTTTTGTAGAAATTGTTTACTTGATTTTAGTAATATTATATCTGAAGTTAATAATAAAACCCTACCACAGAAAGAAAAAAACACACAAGAAAACATAAGACAAGCAAACTCTATGTCTTATCAAAAATTCTTAAAATCCTTTAAAAACAAGGGAAATTTAGAAAAACCGGTACCGAACGGTACCGGGTTTTTCTGCACATATTTTACCCCTCAACCTTCTCGTAAGTATAAGCCTCAAGAGTAATCTTTCCCTTATCCTTAAGCTTGACTGCCTTCTCCTCCGGCTTTGTGGACAATGAAACCAATATAATTTTTATTAATATTAGTAAAATTATTCTTTTTACGCAAAATAATGTTATTCAAAAATTTCGCATACGGTATAATGTAAGTAGGTCGATACTCCATACACTTCCTTAGAGTATATTGAGCCCTAACTTCTTCTTGTAGGGAATTCCACACACACCCTTATTCCCTATAAACAGCTGATAAAATTCACCCACTTGTTCAGACAAGTGGGTGTTGTTCTGTGTTTACATATCCATAAATGTTCTTTGGATAACATTATCCTGCAGTTCTTTTGTAAGGTTTGTGAAATAATCACTGTAGCCACCAACACGGACAATGAGATTTCTGTGATTTTCAGGGTGCTCTTTTGCATCAATAAGGTCTTCAGGGGAAATAACTGTCACAGTGTATTGCTGTGCGCCACCTGCAAAGAATGCTTTTGCAAGGGCGATGAACGAAGCTTTACCCTTCTCGGTGTTGAATATTTTTTTCTCAAATTTGTTCTGGAAAACAAATCCGCTACCGGCGTTGGTGTGATTGTACTTAAGAACAGATTTCATCAATGCAGTTGGTCCGTGTGTGTCGCGCCCTGGTGTTGCTGCAATGCTGTCTGCAAAAAGGGGCTCGCCCTTGAGCTTTCCGTTAGGTAGTGCAGCGGTCTTGCACGCGTAGCTTGCCACTCTGTTGAATGGGCTGCAGCCGCCTGTGAAGACACCGCCTCTGTAGGTATGGTTGCGTTTAAGAACCGTGAAGAATCGGTTGAGTGCCCTTGCGGTTATCTTGTCAACCTCTTCAATATCGTTGCCGAATTTTTCGCAATTCTTAAAATCGTGGTGGAGCTGCTCATAACCTTTAAAGTTTGCATTAAGCGCATCAATGAGCTCTGCCATTGTGTATTTCTTTTTGTCAAAAACAAGCTTCTTTACAGCATAAAGGCTGTCTCCTGCATCGGCAATGCCTTCAGCAAGTATCTGTCCATGGTTATAAAGAGGACCACCATTTCTGTAATCTCTGCCTTTTTCAAGACAGCCTTCAATAAGACAGGAGCGAAGGGGATGGGGTTGGAATACGCCTCTCATATGCTGCCATCTGTTTGCACTGCTGCAGGCGTTATATGTTACAAACTCAAGCTGATCCATAAATGCTTGTTCAAATCTTTCGTAAGTGGTAAAGGTTCTCGGGTCACCGGTTTCAACAGAAATCTTTTCACCACTCATTGCATCCACACCATTGTGTAGTGCGAATTCAAGGCATTTGGGGAAGATGACCTCGCCATCCTCAAGACCCATGTGGCTCTTGCCAAGAATATCAATCTGATTACAACCGTTCATACAGTAATCGTGACTGTCTTTAGGTGGAATACCAAGCTTTTCAAGGGCAGGGCAAACCACATTGTCATTGTAAAGTGCAGGGAGCCCTGTACCAACTGCAAGTGTATCTGCAATAGCATTCCAGAGCTTATCGGGTGTGTTCGAGTGAACACGGCAGGTAAGATTAGGTGTGTTATAGCCTTTATTTCTCACCATAGCAAGAATTTCGTATGTGAGCTCGTTAGATTCATCATTCCAATTTTCATCACTGCCTGAAATGCAAAGATTCCATGAACGATGGTCCTTGAAATATTCCCATAGCCTGTCAAGAAGGTCAATAGCCTCCTTCTTGTTCTCGGTTTTCTCATAGCAGGGGTACATGTATTGGTCAAATCTGCCGGGTGAATCGCTTCCATCAAGGGCGAAAACAAGCATAAATGAGCACATAGCTGACATAAAGTCATAGGCTGGCTTCTTCGGTACTGTTTGGAAAGCCTTTGCCATACGAAGAAGAAGGTTTTTATCATCCTCGTTATTGCATGTTTCAGCCATCAGGAGCGCAGCTTCTTTGTACCTTTCACCCAAGATATCAAAAGCATCAAGAAGATATGAGCATGAACGGTAAAACCAAGCCTCATCGGGATGCTTGTCGCGATTTTCTGCGATGATTCCTCGGATGTGGTCAGTACCGAAATTGATGATTCTTCCATAATCGGGGTTGGAGTGGCCACCCCAACCACCACCCCATTCGGCACCTGAGTTATTGAGGGCATCGGTGATTTCGCAGTTGAGCATTACTGATTTATTTTTGAATATGTTAATCTCTTGAATGTATCCGAGGAGTGTTGCCTTGTGTTCAGGGTATTCCTCTGCAAGCTTCAGAATGTTCTCGTTTGAAAACCAAAGACCGTCGGAAGGGGAATAACCCGAGCTGTTGCTTTCTGTTACAAATGATGTATCCGGAAGCAGCTGACGGGAAAATCTGATTTGAAGATTTTTTGAAGCATGAAGAAGAGCAAGTCCTACTCTCTCGCCATGCTCAAGGTTTTCATCAAGAAAATATCCATAAAGGAAAGGGTCAATTTTTGCTAAGTTTGTCATATATAAGCCTCTTATTTAGATACTTTGATATCTGTGTTGTGTGAATTGAACAGTGAAACCCAACGAGCTACATCCTCGTCTGTTGCGCTGTTGTGGGTGTATGCAGCATTTATGCCGAGATTTTCAGCTTTACCAATGCCGAGAGTGTGGTATGGCATAATCTCTGCGTATCTGTATCGTCCTTTGTTTGAATTAAGAAAGTCACAAAGCCTTGCAATATCCTTATCGCTGTCGTTACAATCGGGGATGAGAGGAAGCCTGATAATTATATCTGCACCTCTGTCCATAAGATAAGTTAGATTTGATATAATATGTGTGTTGTCTGCCCCGGTAAGCTCTATGTGACGGGCAGAGTCAAGGCATTTTATATCAAAAAGAAATGTTGTGCCGAGGTCTGCGACACTTTCATAGAAATCTCTTGATCCGATACCGCAGGTTTCAATAGCAAGAGAAATACCGTTTTCCTTCGCACGACTGAGAAGCTCCAGTGTGAATTCGGGTTGATAAGATGGTTCACCGCCTGAAACGGTAATTCCACCACCAGAGGTGTCATAAAACATCTTGTCCTTCAATACCTCGTTGAGTACATTTTCTGTTGTCATTTTCTTGCCTATAAGCTCATTTGCATTGTTAAGGCAAAGCTCTGTGCATGTGCCACACCCGGTGCATTTTGCCCGTTCAAAATTCAAAGCACCATTTATGATTTCTCGTGCAGCACATTCTGCAAGGCATCTGCCGCATGATGAGCATTTTTGTTTGTTAAAGGAAAGCACAGGCTCTCCTTCAAAGCTTTCGGGATTGTGGCACCATATACAGCGAAGAGGACAACCCTTGAGAAAAACACAAGTCCTGATACCATCACCATCGTGGATGCAAAATTTCTGTATGTTAAATACAATTCCCGTTTCCATAACGCTCACCAACTTTCTTAACAGATTATATCACTCGGTTGAAATAAAAACAATAATAAAATATATATGATAGTGATCAAACTATTGCGGATCGGCTGTTTTGATGTTACAATTTAAGAGTAATACTTTTACAGAGGAGAGAAAACAAAATGAATAAACTTACAGATGCGTTTGAGCTTTATAATGGTGTTAAAGTGCCTTGTGTCGGTTATGGCACATATCTTACACCCGATGGGGAAATTGCAAAAAATTCCGTTATTGAAGCGATGAATGCAGGGTATCGTCATATTGATACGGCATTTGCTTATGGTAATGAAAAGGCTATAGGAGAAGGTATCAGGGCGTCGGGCGTCAGAAGGGAAGATATCTTTGTTACAACGAAGCATTGGGTTACTATGCGTGGCTATGAAAAGGCAACTGAAGCTATTGACATTTCTCTTGAAAATTTGGGGATTGATTATCTTGACCTTTATCTTATTCATTGGCCTTGTGTTGAAAAGGTATCTCCCGATTGGAAGGAGATAAATGCATCCACATGGAAAGCCTTTGAGGATGCATACAAAATCGGGAAAATCCGAGCCATTGGTGTTTCAAATTTTCAGAAAAAACACTACGATGCATTGGTTGAAAGATGTGAAATCAAGCCTATGGTGAATCAGATTGAATTTCATCCGGGTTATACTCAACCTGAAACAGTGGCATATTCAAAGGCAAACGGAATGCTTGTTCAGGCGTTCAGTCCTTTGGGATGTGGTGCGGTCCTCGGTGATGAAACATTGGCGTGTATCGCCAAAAAATACAACAAAACGGTTGCTCAGATTTGTCTCAGATTTGTTCTGCAATCAGGTCTTAATGTGCTTACAAAATCAGTTACTCCCGCAAGAATAGCAGAAAATGCACAGATTTTTGATTTTGAACTCACAGCTGAAGATATGGCAATTATTTCTGCAATGCCGGAGGTGGGCTTTACAGGATGGCTTCCTGAAAATGCACCTGCAGATGCATTGGTTTAAGGAGTTATTATGAAGTTTATTTGTTACCCAAAATGCACCACTTGCCAGAAGGCGAAAAAGTGGCTTGATGATAATAATATCGAATATGAATTGAGAGATATCAAGCTCAATAACCCGACTTATGAAGAACTGTCCGAATGGCATAAGAAAAGCGGA
>JAFODQ010000078.1 GCA_017380615.1 Clostridia bacterium
ATTGAAATCTTCGATTTCAGTGTTATTTTATTCGCATAAAACTGTCCGAAGGACAATATCACAATGCGTAGCATTATATAACTGCGAAGCAATATCACTCGCCGAAAGGCGAATAAAACTGCGTGAGTGTCCTCAGGACACTCACGCATTACGGGAGCATTTTATATTTCTACCATTTTTCCGCCATTTTCTCTTGATTTGTCTGCGAGGAAAATGATTTTGTGACCCATAACGGAGTTGTGGATGGATGTGCAGGAAACAGATGGCTTTCCACCACCGATAAATTTCACAAAATCCTCCATAAGTCCTGTGTCACCGCCACCGTGACCCTCGTCAGGAACATGGGAAAGGTCAATTTTTGTTTCATTAAAATATGTTGATGGAGTGGGGTTGATTTCCTTAAGGGTTACGAATTTATTTTCCATTTCGGCATAAATTTCACCCTTTGTGCCGATTACACGGAGAGTTCTTATGCTCTCGGCGCTTCCTCCTGTGAGGTTATGTGTGCCTGTGGCACCGCTCTTGAAATTAACCAGCACGCTCTGGTGGTCAACAACATCGTTTGAGCACTTATAGATGCACTTTCCGTAGTCGCTTTCCATAAGACTATTTCTGTAATCCTCATATGTAGGATTTTTGATGTGCTCAATGTTTCTCCAGATATAAACCTCCCAGTTATTTGGGTGGTCAAGGTAAAGTCTTTTTGCACTGTAACGGCAGGTATCCACAAGGGGGCAATCCTCAAGACAGCGTGTACCTGCACCCTGGGGAGCGTTTTCCTCCCTGAACTGGAAACGAGTGCCCACAGAGGAAACTGAAACAGGCTTATCCTCACCCATGAGCCATGTCATAATGTCTAAATCGTGGCAGCACTTTGCGAGAAGCATTGAGGTATGGCATTTCTTTGTGTTGCCCCACTTTCCTCTTACAAAAGAGGTTGATAAATGGTGATAGCTTACATTTTCAACAGTCTGGATGTTTATAACATCACCGATTCTGCCATCCATAATGAGATTTTTTACGGTGAGATAAACCTTGTTGTAACGAAGCACGTGGCAAATCATAACCTTACTGTTGTGCTCGTTTACCACAGCCATAAGGCGCTCAAGCTCATCATCATTTACAGCAAATGGCTTTTCAAGAAGCATATCGTAGCCTATTTCAAGAAGGGGAATTGCTGTTTCAACATGCTGCTCGTCCATTGTGCCGTTAATAACAGCATCTGCAAATTTCGGCACAGCTGCAAGTGCCTGTGCACTTTCGAACACATGCTCCTCGGGTATATTGAACATCTCTTTTACAGTGTTTCTGCGGAATTCGTCAAGCTCCGCTATACCCACAATCTGAATTTCATCAGGGTGAGCCTTTGCATATCCGGCGTATGCCATTGAACGGTGACCTGCACCGAGAATTATTGCTTTTACTGGGGAATTAGCCATTTTGTATCACTTACCAAAAATATTTTTTGCCATAATAATTGCGTTTATCCTTTTGGAACAGACCACTGTTTCAAAGCCCAAACGCTTATAGAAACGGATTGCACCGTCATTTTCTGCATCTGCAGTGAGCATAACGCCCTTGACCTGCCTTTTGTGAAGCTCAGTGAGAAGCTCATTTACAAGAAGCCCTCCGTAGCCCTTGTTCTGATATTCGGGGAGAATATCAATGTGGAGATGTGCAGGATATTTTCTTCCGAAAAAGCTGAAGGGAACGGGAAGAAACCAGGCTGATACACCATCCTTTTTGTAGATGCTGTAAATAGCAGGCACATCCTTTTTTCTGAAAACCTTGCGATAACGCTTATAGTCAGGCTCGCAGAGAATATAGCCCACGGGAGTGTCCGTATCATCTGCCAGAACAAAGCAGGTGTCTGTGCACTCTCTTATATAATATGTGGAGTAGGTTTTTGCTGTTGCCTCGCCGATAATATCGTTTGTTCGGGCAAGGTTACCTGCTGTCATTCTGCAGATATGCTCCACAGCCTTCATGTCGCTCTGCCTTGCAGGGCGTATTGTTGCCATTATTGCTTGCTCCTGTTTGGCTTTTTGGAAATTCGTTCCTTTGTGCCATCGGGTCGTACAATGATTGTGGATTCAAGCTGACACTCAAGATTCCTTCTGAATGCCTTCACATATTCGGAGCGAAGAGCCTTCTGCTCAAGAGCCTCTTCCTGTGTGAGACCCTCAGCCTTTGCCTTGCGTGCAAGCTCATTTATTCTGTTGATTTTTTCTTGTGTAATCATAGCTTACCTCTTAGAAATATACTATAAAACAACCAGCATTATATTATAAATAAATAAGAATGTCAATGAATATTCTCATATTCCTTTGCACTGAAAATCAGTCCATGCGCCGTCCTGCGAAAGCTGTCCGCCATTCCCGAAAACAGACCTTGCAGAGCTGTCATTTTTAAGGTAAATATCAAACCATTTTATAGCATAGCCTGAATATACACCCGGGTTTGTGGAGCAGGTTGTGTGAACACCGTCTTTAAGGGAAACATAAACAGCTGTGCCCTTACATGCATCGTACGCAGGCTTAACCCATCTCTCTGCACCAACAATCAGATCCTTTGTTCCGGTGAAGAAGAGTGTTGGTGTGGAAAGTGCCTCTGCCTCCTCCACAAAGTTACTTCCTGCAAGGGAAACAGCACATAAAATTCTTGAATCCTTGGCAGCAGCGTTAACGGAGCTTCTGCCACCCTGTGAATGACCGAAAACACCAAGCTTGCTTGTGTTTACTTTATTGTAAAGAGCACTGTCGGGGTTGCTGTTTTCAGAAATGATGAAATCAAGAGAAGCAATCTGTGCTGTGCCGTCAGCAGACATTGTTTCCTTGTTTGCAACAACAATGTATCCACCCTCGGCAATTTCTCTGAGAAGGCTTTCATAGATTGTGTATGAAAAGCCTGTGCCGTTTGCCCATGAAATAACGGGAAGGGGAGTGCTGCTTGCATTTATGCTGTTCGGATAATAAACAGATTGTTCGACACCCTTATATGTTGCCTTGTAATTGCTCACACCTGTGGTGGGCTTAGGTGCTTCGGTTGGAGCCTGAGTCGGTGCCTGTGTCTGGGACTCGGTTGAAGCCTGAGTCGTTGCTTGTGTCTGAGGCTCGGTTGTGGGTGGAGTCACAACAGCAGCATCTGTTACCCATTCGCTGTGATATTCGGTTGGAGCGAAGGTTGTTTCGGGTGATGAGCTTTCGGTTGTGATGTCATCACCCTTTTTGCCACAAGCAGAAAAGGTGAACACAAGGCTCAAAACAAGGATAACCGCAAATATTTTCTTCATAGATTTCATTTCCAAACCTCCTCATTTTTAAAAAAGGGATTATATATGGTCGGGGTATCTTTCGATTGTGATTTTACCGTCTGCAACATGCATTTTTGCAATACGTGCATTTCGTCTGTCACCATTGAGACCGTCTGCCTCGGTGTTTCTTGCGTGGTAAACGCAATAGTACTGACCATCAACCTTGATAACACTGTTGTGGCCCGTGCCCTCTTCCCACTCGTTGCTTCTGAGAAGTGGAGCGTATGTATTTTCATCGGGCATTTTCTGAAATTTAACCTTTCTCAAATCCTGCTCGGTGGTCTTAGCAGCAGCATAGCCTACGAAATATGTTTCATCCTCATATCTTCCGCCACTGTACATAAGGTATTGCCATTCACCCTCCTGAAACCAGAAAGCACCTTCAAGAGTGTGCCAGTGCTGTCCCTGTTTGTATCTGTTTCTGCAAAAGATTTCTTCATCAATGGAAGCGAGCAGCACCACGGTTGGCTCACCCTCAAGGGTGAATGGGTCCTTCATTTTCTGCACAACAATGTGTGTACCGATTCTTTCACCCTCAAAGGTATTTGGTGAATAGAAGAGGAAGAGGCCTGCTTGAGTTTTTACAATGTGGGAGTCAATGCTGAAGGGGTGAGCAATCTGACCTGCTAATTCAAAGGGGCCCATTGGCGTGTCGCTCACTGCCACATGCATTGCCTGATGGTGACCGCCCTGGTCAGGCACATCCTCATAATATTCAAAAGAAAAATACATATAAAATTTTCCGTCAAGCTCAATGACGCTTGGTGCCCAGAAATGGTCTCTGCCCTCAAGTGTGAAAATCTGACCCTCGAATTTCCACTCTCCAAGAAGTGTGTCGCAGGAATAACCGTAAAGTCCGTCATCGCCTGTGGTATAGATATAATATCTGCCCTTGTGCTCAATAATAAAAGGGTCAGCCTGACCGATATAATTGTTTTTGTCAATCTTCAATAACTGCATATAATTCTCCTTTGGTGATGATTTTTTGTTTTTATAACTTACAGGAGCTTTTTCTTGCGAAAGCTTAAACTGTCCGGAAGTGAAGCGTTCGCAGGGTGCTCATTCCTGACCTGAAATGTCCTGTCCTTATCTTCTTCTCCCTCTGCCTTGGGCTGGCTTCTTTTTGCCTTGATTGACAGGCTTTTTCTTCTTTGCCTGTTCAACTCTGTCCTTGTAAGAAGGTTTAACAAGACACTTTTTGTCATAGCCTATAAGATCCTCACGGTGGCATTTCCTGAGAGCAAGTCTCACAAGGTCTGCATTTTTAGGGTCACCACACTGAAGGAGTGCTCTCTGCATCCGTTTTTCATCGGGAGATTTTGGCACATATACCTCCTTCATGGTGAATGGGTCAAGTCCCGTGTAGAACATAACTGTTGAAGCTGTGCCGGGGGTTGGGTAATAGTCCTGTACCTGCTCAGGATTGTAATTCCATCGCTTTATATACTCTGCAAGCTTTACAGCATCGGAAAGTGTGCTTCCCGGATGGCTGCTCATAAGATACGGAACAAGATATTGCTCAAGACCAAAGCTCTTTGTGAGCTCAAAATATCTGTCCTTAAACCTTTCATATACTTTGAAGCTGGGCTTTCCCATAAGAGACAGCACATTCTGTGAGCAATGCTCTGGAGCAACCTTCAGCTGACCACTTACATGGTCCTTGACAAGCTTTTTGAAGAAGGCGTTGCCTGAAGGTGTTTTATCTGCAAGAAGGTAATCGAATCTTATTCCTGAACGGATGAAAACCTTTTTGATTTTTGGTATTTTTTCAATCTCCTCAAGGAGTCTGATATATTCACTGTGGTCTGCCTTGAGATTTTTACACGGCTCGGGAGCAAGGCACTTCTTGTTGGGGCAAACACCACTTTTGAGCTGTTTTTCACAAGCAGGACCACGGAAATTCGCAGTTGGTCCACCCACATCATTGATATATCCCTTGAAGCCCTTCATTTCTGTGAGAAGCTTAGCCTCCTCAACCACACTTTCAATGCTTCTTGAACGGACACTTCTGCCCTGGTGGAAGGCAAGTGCACAGAAATTGCACCCACCGAAGCAGCCTCGGTTGTGGGTAAGGGAGAATTGCACCTCGGTAATTGCAGGCACACCACCCATTTTCTCATATGATGGATGATAATTTCTCATATATGGCAATGCATAGACCTCATCGAGCTCGTCCTGCTCAAGTGGTGGCATTGGTGGATTCTGCACAAGCATTTTATCACCATAATATTCCACAAGAGCCTTGCCATAGCAGGAATCCTGGTTTTTATACTGCACAGCAAATGCCTGCGCGTAATATTTTTTGTCATTTCTGAGCTTATCCCAATCCCATTCGCCACAATGGTCAAAGTGGATTTTATCTCCTCTGTCACCAAGCCACACTGTACCTCGCACATCACGGATTTTGCTTACGGGCACACCCTTATCAAGAAGGGAAGCAATTTTTCTGATAATGTTTTCACCCATACCGTAGGTGAGCAGGTCTGCCCCTGAGGAAATGAGAAGACTCTCCATTACGCAATCATCCCAATAATCATAGTGGGCAAACCTGCGAAGAGATGCCTCCAGACCACCAAGAATAATTGGAGAATCGGGGTAGGCTTCACGGATAAGGCGTGAATATACTGTGCAGGCTCTGTCGGGACGAAGACCGAATTTTCCACCGGGGGAATAATAGTCATAGCTTCTTTTTCTTTTTGCAACAGAATAATGTGCAACCATGGAATCAATGTTGCCTGCAGAAACAAGGAAGCCGAGACGAGGCTTGCCAAAGCGTGTGAAATCCTTTGTAGAATGGAAATCGGGCTGTGCAAGAAATGCCACATTGAACCCCTGCGCCTCAAGCACACGAGTTATAATGGAAGCGCCGAAGGAGGGGTGGTCAACGTATGCATCGCCACACACATAGACAAAATCCACCTCTGCCCAGCCTCTCTCTTCAACCTCTTTGGCTGTTATTGGTAAAAAATCTGTACCTTTCATAAATGCACTCTCAATCTAATATGTCTAACAGCTCTTTAACTGTTTCAATCTGAATTTCGGGCTTCTCAACCTCGGGATAAATCCATGTTCCTGTGGTTTTCACCCAAACGGGCACAAAGCCTGCTCTGCGGGAGCCATCCACATCAAAAAGGGGATGGTCGCCTACAAACATCATTTCTTTTGCAGGGATTTTAAGGGAATCACACACAATATTGAAAATTTCGGTCTGAGGCTTTCTGTATGGTGTTTCGCCACTGTAAACAATGCAATCGAAATAATCCTTAATGCCGAGAAGCTCCAGCTTTTTTTGCTGAAGAATCTTCTCACCATTTGTAATAAGACCGATTTTGTAACCACGGCTACGAAGCTCCTGAAGAACAGGTATTGTAAACGGAAATTTCACAGCAACAAGGTGGAAAAATGAGAGAAGAGCAGCTTCATATTCTTCAAAGGATGGCTCCTCTGCGAAGATGTTACACTTAAGAAGATGAGCGTGTATTTCCTTCCAGCCATGATGTACAAAGTTTTTGTCTGCCCAAATGAGCTCCCGGGCAAAATAATCGTCTGTAACCCGGGGGTTAATTCTGAATTTTTCTCGGAAAAGAGGGATGCAGAGCTTTAATGTTTCATATCTGTCAAAAAGAGTATGGTCAAGGTCAAAAACAACTGCCTTCAGCAAAAAAATCCCCCCTTGCAAATCAATGCACATATATATTTAATTATATCATATACAATTATATAATTCAATAAGAGAAAGCCAACACAGAAAACCTGTGCTGGCTTTGATTTTGAATTTTTACTTGTTAAGCAATGACAGCTTATCAGTCTGTCACAACACCCTTTTTAAGGATAATGTTTGCATAAAGTGCCATTTCACTTGTGGCAATGATTGCATAAGCATCCTTTGCTCTGTCATAGAAAGCAAATCTCTCGATCTGGCTCATTTCTGTTGCGCCATTGTGCTTATCAACGATTTCCTGATACTCTGCCCAGATTGTTGGTGTGGGGTCGCCCTTTGTTGTCTGCATGAGCATAACAGGACTGTCCACATAAGTGTCAAGAGGGAAGAGCTGAAGAATTGCATCAAGAAGCTCCGGCACATTGTGACCGTCACATCTGATAAGTCTCTGTGCATTGCTTGCAGCAGGGAAGTTACCGTCACCGATAACGATTTCGTCTCCATGGCCCATTTCATCAAGAATCTTGAGAAGCTCGGGGCTGATAATGTTGGGTATACCTTTTAACATAACAAATATCTCCTTTTTATGCTTTTCCGATATTTGGCGAATAGCTTCGACTTGCCACCTCGCAGTATCTGCATACAGCTTCGGAGTCAAGTCCTTGCTCTTCATCCAAATCTCGAAAAAGGGTTAATTTATTCTTATTTTATATTTCGTGGCGAATAGCTTCGTCTTGCCACCTCGCAGTATCTGCATACAGCTTCGGCGTCTAATCCTTGCTCTTCATCCAAATCTCGAAAAAGGGTTAATTTATTCATATTTCATATTTTGTGGCGAATAGCTTCGACTTGCCACCTCGCAGTATCCATATACAGCTTCGGAGTCAAGTCCTTGCTCTTCATCCAAATCCCGAAAAAGGGTTAATTTATTTAAAACCTTATTTTCGGGAGGCTTATAATGCTCGCAAACGAAGCTTCCTCTGAAGCTTAAATTTATTATTTAAGCTTCTGTCTTATATCCTCGCCAATAAATTCGAGAACCTCAAATCCGTTGAGTCGGGAGGTGAGACGCTGACCATAGCGGGACTCAAGCTCTGATACGGAAAGGTTTGAAATTATAATCATTGCTTTTGCATTAAGAATTGCGTCACTTATAAGCTCGTTGAGGGCAGCACTGCCGAATTCGGAGGCAAACTCTGCACCAAGGTCATCAATGATAACAAGGTCGGAGGAATTGATTTCCTCTTCAAGGCTTGAATCTGCTTTGCTGAAGCTTTCGTTTTTGAGCTGCTTAACAATCTTGCCTGCTGTGTTGTAATAAACACTGAAGCCTCTTGATGTGAGTCTGTTAAGCACAGCAAGAGCAAGGTGTGTTTTGCCGAGACCTGTTCCTCCGCAGAAAAAGAAGCTGTTTGATTGTGGTGTGAAATTCTCTGCATAAGCCTTGAGCATTTCGTAGCAGCCACGCATATACTCTCTTGGTGAAAAGCCCAGTGCTCTGTCCTTTATGTCTGTGTAAAGATTAACATCAAAGGCTTCAAAAGAGCTTTTTGCAAGCATCGGGCTGCAGGAAAGCTCACCAACAGAAAGCTGCTGAAGAAGCTGGATGTGGCACTGACAGAGCTTGCCGTTCAATATGCCTGAATCATTACAGAGCTTGCAGGAATATGGTGTATCAAGATAATCCTCGGGATAGCCTGCAGCAACAATAAGCTGCTTCTTTGCTTCCTGTGCTTCAAGGTTGCGCTTTGCCACAAGATTTATGTCCATCTTCTGTGAGCCTGCTCCAATGCACTTTATAACAGACAAAGCTGTGTTTTTCATTTCTGCTTCAATATCAAGAAGCTCGGGATGCTTTGCAACAAAATCTTTTCTTCTTGCTTCACAAAGCTTTTCTGCCTGAAGCCTTCTTTTCTTAAGCTCCAGCTCTGCTTTCTGATAAATTATTTCGGAAAACTTCATTTATTCTCCTCTCCGTCAGCAAATTTCTTTGCCCAATCAAGGACACTGTTTTTGCCGACCTTATCTGTTTCATAAGATTTTTTAACCTCTTTGGGAATAGCCTTCTTTTCCTTTTCCACAGCCTGCTGTGGAGTGGTGATGCCTGATTTTGCCCATTTTCTCAGGAGCTTGCCTGCATCGGAAAGCACGTTTGCGCTTTCGCTGAGGGCATAGATTATAAGCTCATCTGAGCAATTAAGCTCCGTTACCCATTCACGGAGAAATTTATGTATTCTCGGTGTGGGGCAATCTGCAGAAATTCCTGCAGCCTCACGAATATTCATAAAGCTTTTCTGAATATTATCAAGAGCAAGAAGCTCCTCTTCCACAGCCTCGAGAGAATCTATGCCTCGTTTTGCCCAATCCTCTGCCCGACCCTTAATTGCAGAGGATGAGGTTTTTCTCTCGCATTTCTGGTGCTGAAGAAGGGTGATGATTACCTCGGGCGGGAAGCCATAGTAATCATAAATCATAAGAATGAGTGCTTGTGTATCATAGCCGAAGGTGCCGAGAATGTTCTGTGCCTCATCATAGATAAGTGTGAGCTCAGGCTCTTCGGAGATGCGAAGAGCAATGTCTCTTTGAGTTGGCTTCTTCAGGGGAAGAGCACGCACGGGAGCCTTTGGCTTTGGCTGTGAAGAGGGTGCTTCCTTCGGCACATCAATGCATTTTGCATTTGATTTTGCCTGCTGAGAAAGCTCCTCGTTCACAATGCTATCTGTTTCAATAACTCCGTGAGCTTCCCAATACTGAAGGCAATCACTCACATCGCCCTCCGGAAGACCTGTGCAGCAGGCAATCTGCTGTGCATCAACAGTGTTATCGGGGTTTCTGAGAATAAACAGCAAAACTTTAAAGCTTGCCGAGGGAGCAAGCTTTAAGTGTTTATCAATAATATCTGTGGGAACGGCAGTTGCACCGTTCAGGTAATTGCATTTGTTCTTTATCATGTCTCATTCAGGGAATTTTGCAAGAACGCCAACGGATTTTCCGTTAACATACTGTGCAATTCCATTCATATCAATATTTTTAGAAAGTGTTCTGCCGGCAACCACATAGCCACCCTTTGGTGAAAGGCAAAGTGCATTTGCACTTTCATCTGCCGTGCCACCGAAGGAACGAGCCCATTTGAGGTTACCATAAACATCGAAGCAGGCAATAACCATATCGTCACCGCCGCGGGTTGTGATGCCCTTGAAATCTCTTGTGGAGGAGTTGGAGCAGCCAGTGGCAATAAATGAACCATCCTCCTTCTGCACAACGTCCACAAGGTCATCGTTATACTGTCCCCTGAAGGGCTTTGCAAAGGCAAGAGACAAGTCGGAATTGAGCTTGATGATATATGCATCATAGCCACCTCTTGACGCCATGTTACCGGTGAAGAGGCTTGTTTGAGAGTTATTGTCATTGGAGTTTGAACGGCCGACGATTGCAACACCACCATCGTTGCAGGCTGTGATGCCTGAGAAAAGGTCATTGCCTGTGCCTGCGATTGCAAATGTGCCGATATATTTACCTGCAGAAGAGAATTTTGAAACGCCTGCATCTGTTTTGCCAAGCTTTTTGAAGAGAGTGCCTGATGTGAAGTTTCCAACGCAGAAGATGCTGCCATCCTTAGCCACGCAAACATCGTTGAAGGCATCGCCGTTTCCACCCACAATGTTTTTCCACACAAGCTTACCTGTCTTGTCATATTTAACGATACAAGCAGCTGATGAAAGCTCGGGCTTGTTAAAGCCCTCTGCATCATAGTCGTTGTTACCAACCGTACCAACAGCAATAATGCCGCCATCGGGAGCAAGAGCTGCTGAATTGAAAAGGTCAACGGTTGATGTACCGAAAATCTTGTGCCACTCTTCCTTGCCGTTTTTGTCATATTTATAAACCATACAATCATAGAAGCCGCGACGCTCTTCATTGTAAAGCTCACAATAGCCAACTGTGTAGAAGCCACCGTCATCTGTTGCAACAACATCCATTACAACATGAAGACCGTCTGTGCTGCCCACAGCCTTTTTGTCAACAATCTTACCATTGCTGTTATAAGTTACAAGAACCGTATATGGAGAAGCAAGCTTTGTTTTCCATTCGCCGTTTTTGCTGTCATAGACGCCATAGTCCTTGAAATCGCCTGTGCCGGAGTTTGTTACATTTGCTGCAATGTAGTTTCCGTTTTTGAGAACATCAATGGAGGAGAAATAGTCTGCCTCGGTGCCGCCGAGGGATGCCTTCCACTCAATGTCTGCAGGTGCAACGCTGCTTGGATTGCTCGTGATTGGCATAATTGTGGTGAGAACATTTCCGTTGCCATCTACTGCAGTGTTACCCTGACCGTCTGTGAAGGGGAGAACAGTTGTGCCCATGATAACTCCGTCGCCGGGTCTTTGGTTATTCGGATTCTGTGGAATGGTGAGAATCTGTGTTACCTGCTGACCGCTTGCGTTTGTGCCCTTTACGGGAACGGTAACATGAGTGTCTTTATAAACAACAGTTGTGACAACATTGCCCTTTTCGTCGGTAACATTTTCATAAATAACAGTTGTAACAACATTACCGTTTTTGTCTGTTACCTCTTCAATGCGCTGTGTTGTAAGGGGAACCTGTGTTGTTTCGGGAATGAGAGTAACAGCTTCACCGTTTTCGTTTGTTATGGCAATACCGTTTTCGTCGGTAGCATAGAAAACGAATTCCTTTGTTGTGTCCTCAGGGAGCTTGCCTTTGTCGTGGGCAGATTTGAGCACAACAGCAAGGATGATTGCACCAATAACAAGAACTGCAATAACCGGAATCAGAATTGCAAGCTTTTTCTTATTATCTGTTTTATTGGTCTTTTTTTCATTCTTTACGACAGGGGGAACAACAGGTGGTGCAGATGGTGCCTTCTTGTCGTTGTTTTCAGGAGTGTTAGTTTTCTTTTCGTTCATTATGAAACCTCCGGGGAGAAATAATATCATGTGTCAGGAGTGAGGGATTAAGGGTGTGCTTCACTTTTGTGAATGACAATCAATGCGTATAAACCCTCATTCTAATTTATAATAACATATTAATATTTATATTTCAATTGAAAAATGTCTCCGAAACAAAATTCGTTACATATTACATAAATTTGGGGGTGCATTATTATATAATATCAATAATTTTTACATTTTACTCAAAAAAATCGTTGAAAAGGAAAAATTTATGTGCTAAAATACCAAAGTATAGTAGCCTTTTATAGAATATTTGTATCAGGTGAAATCAAACGGAGTATTTAATCCGTATCACATAGGAGGAATTCTTTTGAAAGCATTCAGCAGAGAAAACATCCGCAATGTTGCAATTGCCGGTCACGGCGCAAGAGGTAAGACAACTCTTGCCGAGGCTATGCTTTACATAGCAGGTGCCTCAGACCGTCTTGGTAAGGTTGCAGATGGCAACACAGTTATGGACTTTGACGCAGAGGAAAAGAAGAGAAAGGTTTCCGTTTCATCTGCAGTGGCATATCTTGAGTGGAGAGACAGAAAAATCAATATTATTGATACTCCCGGTCTTTTCGACTTTGAGGGTGGCAGAGCAGAAGGCTTAAGAGCAGCTGAATCAGTTGTGGTTGTTCTCTCCTGTGGTCATAATGTTGATGTCGGCGCAGAGAAAACTCTCAGAGCTGCAGGCAGAAAGGGTCTTTCAAGATTTATTGTTGTTACAAAGTGTGATGGCGAGGACAGAGACTTTTTCAAAACACTTGACAGCCTTAAGGCTAAATACGGCACAGCTATATGTCCTGTTGTTATTCCTTACGTGGTTGGCGGCAAGGTTGATTGCTATGTTAACTTCCTTCAGAACAAAGCATTCAAGTATGAAAATGGTAAGGCAACAGAGGTTGCAATGCCGTCAGATGCTCTCATAGATGATATTCACGCAGCCTTTACAGAGGCAGTTGCATCTGCAGACGAAGAGCTCATGATGAAATTCTTCGATGGCGAGGAATTCACACACGACGAAATTGTTGCCGGTCTTTCACAGGGTGTTCTTGACGGAACGGTTGTTCCTGTTTATGCATGCTCAGGTCTCACAACAGATGGTGTTGACCTTGTGCTCAACGGTATTACAAAGCTCGCTCCTGCACCAAAGGGTGAGGCAGAGCTTGAGTGTGATCCAAATGGTAAGCTTGCAGCAATCTGCTTCAAGACTGTTGCTGACCCATTCATCGGTAAAATGAGCTTCTTCAAGGTTGTTTCAGGTAAAATTACAACAGCCACAAAGCCATACAATGCCCGCACAGAGGAAGAAGAGAAGATGGGCAAAATTGTTATGGTTAAGGGTGCAAAGCAGGAGGATGCAACAGAAATTGCAGCCGGTGATATCGGTGTTGTTACAAAGCTTTCAGGCTTCAAGACAGGGGATGTAATGTGTGATGCAAAGGCTCCTGTTGAGCTTGCAGGCGTTGATTTCCCGGCACCTTGCTATTCAATGGCAGTTAATGTTGTTAAGAAGGGTGAAGAGGATAAGGTTGCTTCAGGTCTTAACAAGCTTGCCGAAGAGGATGGCGCAATGCGCTTCTATACAAACAAGGAAACAAAGGAGCAGATTGTTTCAGGTCTCGGTGAGCAGCACCTTGAATCAATTGTTTCAAAGCTTAAGAATAAATATGGCGTTGAGGTATCTCTCACAGCACCTCGCGTTGCATACAGAGAAACAATCCGAAAAACTGTTGACAAGCAGGGACGCCATAAGAAGCAGTCCGGTGGTCACGGTCAGTTCGGTGATGTCTGGATTCGTTTTGAGCCATACATGGGCGAAGAGGATTTCGTTTTCACAACTGATGAGGTTGTTGGTGGTGCAGTTCCGAAGAACTTCTTCCCTGCAGTTGAAAAGGGTCTTCTTGAATGTATTGCAGGTGGTCTTATTGCAGGCTACCCAATGGTAGGCATCAAGGCTTGTCTTCACGATGGTTCATACCACCCTGTTGACTCCTCCGAAATGGCATTCAAGATGGCAGCAAGAATTGCCTTCAAGGCAGCTGTTCCTGAAGCAGCACCAACAATTCTTGAGCCTGTGGGAACTCTCAAGGCTTATGTGCCGGATGATAACCTTGGTGATATTATCAGCGATGTCAACAAGCGTCGAGGCAGAGTTCTCGGAATGGGTCCTGC
This sequence comes from Clostridia bacterium, assembly GCA_017380615.1. Lineage (GTDB taxonomy): Bacteria > Bacillota > Clostridia > Oscillospirales > Acutalibacteraceae > DTU089. The sequence goes on from JAFODQ010000078.1 coordinate 14,105, forward strand.
AGAGGAAACCATGACTCAGGAGCTCGTTGCTGAGGTTCCCATGGCTGAAATGAGCGACTTCGCAATTGCTCTTCGCTCCGTAACAGCAGGCAGAGGCTATTTCTCTCTTGAATTTGCTCGTTATGAGGATGCACCTGCACATGTTGCAGAGAAGGTTATTGCAGAAGCAAAGCTTGAGGATGATGAGGATTAATCCCTGAATAAATAAGAAGCCGACAGAGATAATCTGTCGGCTTTGTTTTTTTATAATTGAAAAAGTTAAAGCTTCGCGAAGGTTAATTTTCTTCCGGACCTTCCTTTTCGGAGGGTGCCGGTGAGTTGAGGACCCTTTTTTCGTGAATTGTCTCCACGGTGAGCTTATAAATCACAGCCATAAACGGAACGCCTATGAGCATTCCGGGGATTCCCATAACACCACCACCGATGGTGACAGCAGCAAGAACCCATATACCCGGCAGACCCAGCGAGGAGCCCACAACCTTGGGATATATGAGATTTCCCTCAAGCTGTTGAAGGATAATAATGAAAACAAGGAACACAATTGCCTTTGATGGTGATTCCACAAAAATGAGGAATGCGCCAAGGCCTGCACCAATAAACGCACCAACAATGGGAATAAGTGCTGTAAACGCAATCAGAGCACCAATCATGGGGGCGTAGGGAAGGCGGAGAATGAACATTCCCACCATACACAGTGTGCCGAGAATCACAGCCTCTGTGCACTGTCCCACGATGAATTTGTGGAAGCTTTCGTTTGCCACCTCAGCGATGTGAAGAAGCTTTGATAAATACCTTTCGGGGATGATGCTTTCAGATACTGTTTTGAACTGCTTTGTAAGTCTGTCCTTGTCAAGGAGAAGATATAATGCGAAAATAAAGCCTATAAGCACAGTGGAAGCAACAGAGAAAACTGATGATATTGCTGCAAATGCAACAGATAATGCACTGCCCACACCCGAGGTAACAGTTTCTGTGATTTTTGAAAGACTTGATTGCCAGTCAATGGAAGAGAGAGAAGCAATAATGTTTTCGGGTACAATATTGTGAGAATTCAGGAAGGCGACAACCCTTTCCATTGCAGAGGGAATATCGGAAATAAGCATTCTCACACAAGCCACAAGCTGTGGAGCAACAAGGCAAACCACCAAAGCAATAATGCCTGAAAGGGAAATAACAGCACTTGTCAGGCACAAGGGTCTTCGCAGCTTCTTAACAGCCTTTTTGTCGGATTTCGGGAAGAAATGCCTTTCATAAAAGGACATTAAAATGTTTATGCAATATGCTATTGCAAGACCAAGAAAGATGGGTGCTGCAGCAGAAAAAATGAGGCCTATAAAGCCTGAAATTTTGCTCCAATAATGGATGCAAAGATAAACAAGAATAACGCACAAGCCTATTTTAAAAGCTGTTTTCCAATCGAATTTTTTCATAGAAAAGCCTCCGTCAGAAGTTTGTTAAAACGACCTTTCTGCAAGCCTTTTCAGTGGGAAAATCAAAGATAAGCCAACCGTATTTCTCCCCTGAATAAAGATCTGCTTTAAGGAATTTTTTCAGTATATGCTTTGAACATTTTTTTGGTGAATGTAGAATGTTTGCGCAGGACAAAAAGCTTATGAAAACACCCTCATCGCAAGGGCACTCTTCAAGAGTCGGAAAAACTGCATTTGCCCACTTTTTTCCGGGCGAAAGCTTGTACCAATCCTGAATGTAAACGGGAGTTCCCTCTGTTTCATCACGGCGCACCATGACAGAAACAAGGTGTGTTTTTCCTATATATTTTCCTTGGTCGGGCCACCCTGAAAAGTTGAGTCCGGTGTTGAAATCATCATAGGCTTCATTCTCATTGTCAACACAGAATCTGTTGAAGAAAACTGCTTTTCCACGGACCTCTTCAAGAGTGGGAATTCTATTTTCCGTGTACCAGAAATCCCCATCAAGATAGTTGTCAAAAAGTGTGTCAAATGTGACCTCGGAGGGCTCTCCGTGGTCACATTTTATGCTTAAAATTATTGTTTCTGAAGGGTTTGCCTTAAGGAACATTCTGCACTCTGAAAGCACATCCTCAAGCATGAGAAAAGCCTTATCTGATGCGGTTTTGAAGCACTTTGCAGCATCGTGTACAAGGCGGAGTCTGTCACCTGTTTTCTCCACTCTCAGGTCAAGAAATCTCACGCCGATGCTGAGCTGCTCAAGGACACTGAGCTCCTGACAGCGGGCAAAGTGAGAAAACTCACAAAAGCGCGTTGCGCTGTCGTGAGTGCCGGGAATATTTATTTCGGAAATAAGGGTATCTCCGGGTATGTTTTTCATCCAATCGTTCAAGAGAAAAACTCCTCTATTTAAAGATTAGAGCAACCGTGCCAAAAAGGATTTTCAGGTCACCCGAAAGGGAGCGCGTTTCGATATACTGAACATCATAAACAATCTTTTCTTCCGGCTTGAGCTCACAGCTGTTGACCTGGGCAAGTCCGGTAAGACCGGGAGTCACAAGCAATCTGTGACGGAAGCCGTGAATGTATTTTTCGAACTCATCATAGAAGCATTGTCTTTCGGGTCGGGGACCGACAAGAGTCATTTTTCCCGTGAAGACACACCAGAGCTGAGGAAGCTCGTCAATAAAGCTTTTTCGCAGGAATCTGCCAATGGGTGTAAGGCGTGGATCATCATCGCCGATGCTCCACTGAGCACCCTCTGCCTCGGAGTCCTCAATCATTGTACGGAATTTTATTATCTTGAAGGGCTTACCGTCTTTGCCAAGACGCTCCTGCAGATAAATCGCAGGACCCTTGGATGTGAGCCTGACAAGAATGCCGATAATCACCATAGGGATAAGCAACACGCAAAGGCCAATGAAGGATGCAACAATATCGAAGGCTCTCTTTACTGCCTTGTAAACGAAGCCACCGTTGATTTTTCGTGGCTTGTCAATGAAATATTCCTTATCCGGAGTGTATGGGAGGATTACATTCGGGCGATTCTTTTCTTTTGAAATTTCTGCCACCAAAATACCTCGTGTATGAAAAATTTGCTATGTGAAGAGCACATAACTTCATCATAATTTTAATATAGAAATGTTAATTTGTCAATAAAGATAGCCAGGTGCTCAGATGTTGGCAAATCGTGTATAAATTTGGCGAAAATGTCAGTTATTCTCACTGTATGAAAGCTTCTTTAATGCTTGATTTTTATTTTAATATATGATAATATAAAAACCATATAATGCCGAATTATGCGCACAGGTAAAATTTCTTGAAGCTGAAAAAGATTATTAAGAGGTGTGAAAATGCTTAAGTCGATAGTAGCTTTTCTCAAAAAAAATATAAAGACGATTATGGTAGTTGCAGACATTGTGGGTGTGCTTGTTGCCTTCCTTATGGCAAGCTATCTCAAGTTTGATGCACCAACCTTGTTTGATGCATGGTTTGCAAAGAATATGTACTATATTCTCGGTGTTGACCTTACAGCAACACTTCTTTGCTTCCTTATCTCCAAGGTTTACAAAACTCTCTGGCAGTATCTGATTGTCACAGACTATGTGAGGCTTGTCAAGGCGTATTTAATCAGTAAGCTCATAACATGTGGCTGCTTCTTCTACATCTGGACAAACCTTGTTTACGGAATCAAATATACACGTTCATTTTTCAGCTGGATGATTATTTACGGCTTCATCAGCTTCTCGTTTTTCATTATCAACAGATTGAGTGTTTTTGTGGGCTACAGAGAGTGGCGTAAGATTCTTGCAGCCAAAAACAATGAAGCCCCCGGAAGCAGAACAAAGGTTATGATTATCGGCGCAGGTAATGCAGCCTTCAGACTCATCACTGAGCTTAACAGACCGAAGATGGCAGCAAAGTACAACATTGTTGCTCTTCTGGATGACAACAAGAGAAAGCACGGAGAATACCTCGGTGGTATTCAGATTCGTGGTGGCAGAGACAAAATCATTGAAACTGCAGCAGCTCTTGATGTGGATGAAATCTTCTTTGCTGTGCCATCTGCGTCAGAGGTAACAAAGAAGGAAATTCTTAAAATATGCAGTGAGACAGGCTGTGTGCTTAAGACACTTCCCGATATCACCCAGATGGACAATGCAGAGAATATGAGTGCAAAGCTCCGTAAGGTTGATTATACAGACCTTCTCGGCAGAGAGCAGATCAAGCCCGACCTGACAAAGGTGTTTGAGCTTCTTAAAGGAAAAACAGTGTTTGTTTCAGGTGGCGGCGGCTCCATTGGCAGTGAGCTTGTAAGGCAGATTGCTGCAAGTGGTGTTACAAAGACAATAATAATTTTCGATATCGCAGAAAATGGTGCATACGATATTCAGCAGGAAATCAGGCGCAAATATCCTGATGTTGACCTTAAGGTGCTTATCGGTTCAATCAGAGACAAGAAGAGACTTGCAGAGATTTTCAGTGAATATAAGCCACAGATTGTTTACCACGCGGCTGCACACAAGCACGTGCCCCTTATGGAAGACAGCCCCAAGGAGGCTGTGAAGAACAATGTGTTCGGTACACAGAATCTTGCTTCCACAGCAGATGCCTTCGGTGTGGAAAGATTCGTTATGATTTCCACAGACAAGGCTGTTAACCCAACAAATGTTATGGGTGCCACAAAGCGTATCTGCGAAATGATTGTTCAGTCCTATGACAAGAAGTCTGAAACAGATTTCGTTGCTGTGCGCTTCGGTAATGTGCTCGGCTCAAACGGAAGCGTTATCCCGCTTTTCAGGGAGCAGATTGAAAACGGTGGTCCCGTTACTGTTACACATCCCGATATTATCCGTTACTTTATGCTTATTCCCGAGGCTGTGTCCCTTGTGCTTCAGGCAGGTGCTTATGCAAAGGGCGGAGAGATATTCATCCTTGATATGGGCTCTCCGGTTAAAATCAAGGAGCTTGCAGAAAACCTTATCAGACTTGCAGGCTACACACCCGGTGTGGATATTGAAATCAAATATACAGGTCTTCGTGACGGTGAAAAGCTTTATGAGGAGCTTCTTATCAGCGAAGAGGGTATAAGAAAAACAGAAAATGACCTTATTTATATTGCCAAGCCGACAGAGTTTGATTCAGAAAAGCTCTTTGAAGCAATAAGCCACACAAGAGAAATTATTGAAGGTGCATCTGCTTTGGAGATTGTTGATATCGTCAAGGAGCTTGTGCCAACCTTCAATCCGAACAATGAAAGCTTCAGGTTTCACCGAGATGAAAAGGAAGAGACACAGGAAACAGTTACCGTTTAAAACACCAACGCCCAAGGAGGTAATGCTCAATGAAAATTTTATATATTACCTCCGATGGCTTTGATACTCCAAGCCCAAACAACCAGATGGCAGAGGTTATGCTGAATGATTTTCTGGATAACGGATATCAGGTGCACCTGATTGAGAGCCACCGTACGGGAAGGTTTGAGGATATTCCCGAATCTCTTCAGGGCAAGGAGGGCTTTACCTGCGATATTGTGAATCGCAAGGTTTTTGACAGAAACAGGTTTATCAAAAGATATATCAACGATGTGATGTATGCCTTCAGCGCAATGAAGCGTTGGAGAAAAATAAAGGATGCAGATGTTTGTTATCTTCAGTCTAATCCCACAATCCTTTTTCCCTTGCTTCTGCTGAAAATCTTTACGCGTCTTCCGGTGCTGTATTGCATATATGATGTGTGGCCGGGCCATGCTCACGAAATAGGCGTTGTGAAAAATAAATTCCTTTATAATATTTTCCGTTTACTCAATAAGCCCTGCTACAAAATGGCAGATGCCATAACGGTTATGTCTGAGGATATGAAGAAAACTGTTGTGGGTGAGGGTGCAAGACCGGACAAGGTGCACATTGTTTACCCTTGGTATGATGAAAAAACAGCAAGAGAGATTGCGCCCGAGGAAAACAGATTTATCAAAAAATTCAATCTTGATACAGAGAAATTTTCCGTGCTCTTTGCAGGCACTGTGGGCTATGTTTTCCACAGCGAAACAGTGCTTGAGCTTGCAAAGAGGCTTAAGTGTCAGGAGAATATTGTCATCCGTATTGTTGGTGAGGGTAATCTCCTTGAAAGGTTTAAGCACCAGGTAAGTGAGCAGGGGCTGGATAACATTGAGCTTTATCCTCTTCAGCCCGTTGAGCTTGTGCCCGATGTTTACTCCTCCGGGGATGTGTGCCTCATACCTCTTTGCAAAACTGTTATTGCAAACGGAGTTCCCAGCAAGGCACCCATACTTATGGCATGCAACAGAGTGATTGTGAATTCTGTGGATATAAACTCATATTACGCAAACACCTTTATTGAAAATGAGCTTGGCGTGTGCGTGGATATCGGAGACTATGACACCCTTGCAAAAGAGATTCTTGATTTATACCGGTCTCCCGAAAGAAGAGAGCGCTATACAAGAAACGCTGCAGCATATTGCAGAGAGCATTTCTCAAGTGGTGCAAACACACGAAGGTTTATGGATATTTTTGAAAAGATAGGAAGAGGAAAATGAAGATTCTTATAATGGGCTTCGGCAAAATCAAATTTATGCCGTACTTAAATTTCTATCTTGATAATATTGATAAAGAGAAGCATGAGGTTCATCTTCTCTATTGGAACAGAGACCTTAAGCACGAGGACACCTCCCACCTTGACGGCATCACTCTTCATGAGTTCAGGCGCCTTCAGGAGGATGATGTCCCCAAGGGCGAGAAGCTTGGCAGCTTTGCTGAGTACAGAAGGTTTGCTCTCGGAGTTCTTAAAGGTGAAGGCTTTGATTTTGTTATCATAATGCACTCTCTCACAGGAATTGTGGTCGAGGATTATATAGTGCGTCACTTCAGGGACAGATTTGTTTTTGATTTCCGTGATGTGACCTTTGAAAATATTCTTCCCTTTAAGGTGGCGGTTGGTTCTCTTGTGAGAAATTCAGCGCTGACCTTTGTCAGCAGTGATATTTTCAGAATTTATCTTCCTCAGGAGAAAAACAATATCCTCACAATTCACAACACAAGCGTGAAAGAGGCTGATTTCACAGGCAGCCAAAAGCAGAAGGGGAAAATCAGAATAGGCTTCTGGGGCTTCATAAGAGATAAGAGGCTCAACGAGAGGGTTATAAGCTGTCTCGGGGACGATTCCCGTTTTGAGCTTCACTTCTACGGAAGAGAGCAGGATGTGGCACTTGGGCTGAAGGCATTTGTTCAGGAGAGAGGATTTCAGAACATCTTCTTTCATGGAGAATATGCTCCCGAGGAAAAGAAGAGCATTATAGAAAACACAGATCTGATTCACAATATTTATGACGACAAGGGCGCAATGCTTGCTGTGGGAAATAAATATTACGATGGCGTTTATTACGGTAAGCCTCAGCTTTGCATGGAGGGCTCGTTTATGAGTGTGCTGTGCAAGGGAAGGGGCACAGGTTTTTCCTGTAACCCATACAAGGAAGGCTTTGCCGACAAAATATATGAGCTTTACAATCAGCTTGATTATGAACAGCTCAAGAGAAATTGTGCAGGCGTTGTGGCTGAGGTTTCAGCGCAGCAGGAGAGAAATGCTGCTGTGCTGACAGAGGTGCTTGCAAAAAAAGAGGTAGTTGGATGAGTAAAATTGCTATACTCGGCAATCTGGAGATGGGACTTCTCCTGTTTCGCCGGGAAATAATTGAAGGTCTTGTAAGGGAAGGACACCAGGTCTATGCTGTTTCCCCTGAGGATGGCTACACAGCACAGCTTGAAGAGCTTGGCTGCAAGGTTTGTCATGTTAATCTTTCAAGACACGGAATGAATCCTCTGAGTGAGCTTAAGCTTATGATGGCTTATGTTAAGCTTTTCAAAAAGCTCAAGCCTGATATGGTGTTTTCATTTTCAATAAAGCCAAATCTTTATGGTGGAATGGCGTGCAGACTTTTAAAGATTCCCTGCGTGCCGAACATAACAGGTCTCGGCGTTGCACTGCAGAATGACACCACGGTAAGAAAGGTGCTTCTTGCAGGCTACAAGGTAGCCCTTAAAAAGAGCCCTGTGGTGTTTTTCCAGAATTCTGCAAACCTGAATTTCTTCCGTGAGAAGGGCATTGTTAAGGATAATTTTATTCTTCTTCCCGGCTCAGGCGTAAATCTTCAGAGAAATTGCTTTGAGGAATATCCGGAGGATGATGGTGTTACCAGCTTCCTTTTTCTTGGCAGAATAATGAGAGACAAGGGCGTAAGAGAATATATTGAGGCTTCAAAGCTCATAAAGGAAAAATATCCTCACACGCGCTTCATAATGGTGGGAGAGCTTGAGAAGGACTATGCAGAAGAGTTCGAAAGGCTTGATGCACAGAGCTTTGTGGAGCTTTACGAGAAAACAGACGATCCTCACAGCTTTATTACCCGTGCAGATGCTGTGGTTGTGCCATCGTATCACGAGGGAATGTCAAATGTTTCCCTTGAAGCAGCGGCAGCAGGAAGACCAATTATCTCATCAAGAATTCACGGCTGTATGGAGGTTGTGGATGATGGAGTCAACGGCTTCAGCTTCACTGTGAAGGACGAAAAGGCTCTGGCTCAGGTAATGGAGAAATTCATTGAGCTTCCTCATTCTGCAAAAGAGCAGATGGGCAAAGAGGGCAGAAAAAAGGTCGAAAGGGAATTTGATCGTCAGCGCGTTGTTGATGAATATATAAAAATTGCAAGGTGAACACAATGAGTTTGTACAGTAAGATTGTTGAAAAGAAGGAAAAGATTTCTCTTGTTGGTCTTGGCTATGTAGGAATGCCCATTGCCATTGCATTTGCAAGAAAGGTTGAAGTTATCGGCTTTGACCTTAACGAGAAGAAAATTGAAACATATAAGGCAGGTATTGATCCCACAAACGAGGTGGGAGATGATGTTATTAAAGCAACCACAGTTGAATTCACTGCAGACGAGACACGTCTGAGAGATGCAAAATTCCACATCGTTGCTGTGCCCACACCTGTTAACAGCGACCACACACCCGACCTTACACCTGTGGAGGGTGCAAGCAGGATTGTGGGCAGAAACCTTACAAAGGGCTCGATTGTTGTTTATGAATCAACAGTTTATCCCGGAGTTACAGAGGAAATCTGCATCCCCATTCTTGAAAAGGAATCAGGTCTTAAGTGTGGTGTGGATTTCAAGGTTGGTTATTCTCCCGAAAGAATAAACCCCGGTGACAAGGTGCACCGTCTTGAAACAATTGTCAAAATTGTTTCCGGTATGGATGAAGAGTCTCTTGAGGAAATTGCAAGGGTTTATGAGCTTGTTGTTGAGGCAGGCGTGCACAGAGCAAGCTGTATCAAGGTTGCAGAGGCTGCAAAGGTTATCGAAAACAGCCAGCGCGATATCAACATTGCATTTATGAATGAGCTTTCAATCATTTTCAACAAAATGAATATTGACACAAAGGCTGTCCTTGAGGCTGCAGGCACGAAGTGGAATTTCCTTAAATTCTATCCCGGTCTTGTGGGTGGACATTGTATCGGCGTTGACCCATACTACCTTACATACAAGGCAGAGGATATGGGATATCACAGCCAGGTTATCCTTGCAGGACGCAGAATAAATGACGATATGGGCAAGTATGTTGCCGAGAATATTGTAAAGAGCCTCATCAAGGCAAACAAGAACGTTAACAGTGCAAGGGTTGCCATTCTTGGCTTCACCTTCAAGGAGAATTGCCCCGATACAAGAAACACAAAGGTTTACGATATTGTTGAGGAGCTTCGTGAATATGGCATTGAGCCTGTTGTTGCAGACCCTGCGGCAGATGCTGCCGAGGCAAAGCAGCTTTACGGCATTGAGTTTTGTGATATTGATGAAATCAGGGATATGGATGCTGTTGTGGTTGCAGTTGCACACGATTGCTTTGCAGATCTCACACAATCAGATATTGAGAAGCACTTTGCAGAGGGCAAAAGGGTGCTTGTTGATATCAAGGGTATTTACAACAGAGAGGAATATGAGGCTGCTGACTACATCTATTGGAGATTATAATTATGGGCTATAAAAATTTGAAATTCCCTGAAAACTCATTGTTCCTTGTAACAGGTGGCGCAGGCTTCATCGGTTCAAATCTGTGTGAAGCAATTCTTGATCTTGGTTACCGTGTGCGCTGTCTTGACGACCTTTCAACAGGTAAGCAGGAAAATGTTGATATGTTTGCAGACCGTGAGGGCTATGAGTTTATCAAGGGCGACATAAAGGATTACGAAACATGTCTCAAGGCTTGTGAGGGCGTGGATTTTGTTCTCAATCAGGCTGCATGGGGAAGCGTTCCCCGTTCAATTGAGATGCCGTTGTTTTATTGCAAAAACAACATTGAAGGCACACTCAATATGCTTGAGGCTGCAAGACAGTGTGGCGTAAAGAAATTTGTTTATGCATCAAGCTCCTCTGTTTATGGTGATGAGCCGAATCTCCCCAAAACAGAAGGCAGAGAGGGAAACCTTCTTTCTCCCTATGCTGTCACAAAGCGTTGTGACGAGGAATGGGCAAAGATGTACACAATGCACTACGGTCTCGATACATACGGAATGAGATATTTCAATGTCTTTGGTCGCAGACAGGACCCGTACGGTGCTTATGCAGCAGTTATCCCGAAATTTCTCAAGCAGCTTCTTAACGGAGAGGTGCCCACCATAAATGGTGATGGTAAGCAGAGCAGAGATTTCACATATATTGACAATGTTATTGAGGCAAACCTGAAATCCTGCCTTGCATCACACGAGGCAGCAGGCAAGGCATATAATATTGCCTACGGTGGCAGAGAATATCTCATTGATATTTATTACGGACTTACAAGAGCTCTCGGCATTGATGTTGAGCCAAACTTCGGTCCTGACCGTAAGGGAGATATCAAGCATTCAAATGCTGATATTTCCAGAGCAAAGGAGCTTCTGGGCTATGACCCGGATTACAGCTTTCAGGATGGCATTAAGCTTGCCATAGAATGGTACAAGGAGAATCTTTAAGATGAGCAAAGGCACAGTTCTTTATATCGGTGGCTTCGAGTTGCCTGACAGAAATGCGGCAGCTCACCGTGTTATCAATAACGCCCGTGCATTTAAAGAATTGGGCTATAATGTGATTTTTGCAGGTGTGGACAAAACCGTGAAGGTGGCTGTTACCGAAACGCAGCAGGTCTTCGGCTTTGAAAGCTACCCGATGCCATACCCCACATCCTCAGGGGAATGGGCAAGGCAGCTTGTGGATATGAGCCACTATAAATGGGTCTGCGAGAAATGTGCAGATATAAAGTACATTATCTGCTATAACCTTCACGCCATTCCTCTTATGAAGGTGCTTTCTTATGCAAAATCCAAGGATATAAAGGTTATTGCCGATTGCACGGAGTGGTATGAAAACAAATTCTCGCCAAATCCCGTCAGGCTCATCAAGTTCATTGACACAGAGCTTGCCATGAAGGTTTTCCAGAAAAGGTGCGATGGCATGATTGCCATAAGCACATATCTTGAAAATTACTACAATAAATTTATCGATAAAATCCTTGTTGTGCCACCTCTTGTTGATGCAACCGAGGAAAAGTGGAGCTGTGAGCCTGAGCCACAGGATAAAATCACCTTCGTTTATTCAGGCACTCCGGGTGACGCGAAGGACAAAATCGGTCAGATTGTTGAGTGCTTTCTGAAGCTTGAGGGAAAAGAAAATGTGTGCTTTCGGGTGGTTGGTATCACACGGGAGGAGTTTTTCAAGAGCTATTCTCACCTTGAGCCTCAGGCAGAGAAAATTGACACCTTCGCACAGTTTTTCGGCAGAGTTTCTCACATTGACAGTATAAGGTTGCTAAGGGATGCAGATTATTGCATCTTTATGAGAAACAGCACACGCAAAAACAACGCAGGCTTCCCCACCAAGTTTGTGGAGTGCTACACAAGTGGCGTGGGCATTATCGCAAACGAAATAAGCGATATTAAAAAATATTTCCCTGAGGATGCTTACAGCATTCTCATTGAAGAAAACACAGAAGAACAAATTCTTGGTGCGTTGAAAAAAGCAATCTCCAAAGGGAAAGCACCCAAGAGAAGCACAGAGGAAAACCCATTTGATTACAGAAAGTGGATTGATGAGTTCAAATCTTTTTTATAAAAATAATGAGGTAAGTAAATGAGAGTTTTGCAAATAAATCCTTTTTATAATTACGGCAGCACCGGAAAGATTGTGAAGGATATAAGCGATAGCCTCCTCAGAGACGGACACGAATCATATATATGCTACTCGCAGGATTTAGGCTTTGAGAAAACAGAGGGCGTTGAATTTTTTAAGTATGTTTATCTTTTGGAAAAATATATTTGCGCGTTTCTTACACGAATATTCGGTAACAGATACGGAAATGTGTTTTTCTCAACAATGAGATTGAAAAAATATATCAAGAAAATCAATCCCGATGTTGTGCATATTCATTGCCTTAATGATTACAGTGCAAATTTATACACTCTTCTCGATTTTCTCAAGAAGAATAAATATAGAACCGTCATAACAGAGCATGCGGAATTCTATCACACCGGAAACTGCGCATACGCATTTGAGTGCGATAAGTGGAAGACTGGCTGTTACGAATGTCCCCGTTTATATTACGCTGTGAAATCAAAGTTGTTTGATTCAACATCACGCAACTGGAAGAAAATGAGGAAGGCCTTTGATGGCGCAGATAATGTTACGCTTGTTTCTGTTTCTGAATGGCTGAGCACAAGAACACAAGCCTCGGAAATTACACGGAATGTAAAAAACAGGGTAGTCCTCAATGGTATAAATACATCGCTGTTCAGAAACTATGCAAAAGAAGAGGTTTCTGAGGATATACTTCAGTTTTTTGATAAGAAAACAGTTTTGTTTGTAACATCAAGCTTTTATTCCCCCGTAAAGGGCGGAACGATTGTGCTTGAAATGGCACGGAAGCTACCTCAATATAATTTTGTGATTTTGTGCAGTGGTCAGGTGGATTGCCTGGGACTTGAAAATGTCAAGCATATTGATTTTGTAAAGGATCAGGAAACACTGGCAAAATATTATTCAATGGCAGATGTTACCTTGCTTACAAGCAAAAAGGAAACCTTCAGTATGCCTGTTGCAGAAAGTCTTTGTTGCGGAACGCCTCTTGTCGGCTTCTATGCAGGTGGTCCCGAAAGTATTGCTATTGAGGAATATTGCGAGTTTGTTGACTACGGAAATGTTGATTTGCTGTGTGAAAAGCTCACACAAGCTATGAATAAAACCTTTGACAAAAAGAAAATTGCCGAAAGAGCAAAAGCAAAATACTCTGCACAAACAATGGCAGAGGAATACACAAAAGTGTATAAGGAGATTATCAACCAATGAAGAAGAGCAGAAAAAGCAACTACTCATTAGTAATTCTGTGTGTATTGCTTTTTGATTTCATAAATTTTTATCTGCGGGTAAATGAAATAATCGGTGAGCCTTTAGGTATGAACCTGAAGAGAATCAGTTATATATTTTTATTTCTGAATTTTATATATACTTTTGCCGTTTATCTCATAAAAAACGTAGGCATAAGCAAAATAACACTGTTTAATCTGACTTTTATGGTGTTTATGCTGGTGATGTATTTCAGACGGGGAAATGCATTGGAATTAAGCGATATAATGAACTTGACATCCTGGTATATAATACCGTTCTTGTTTTATTACTATGGCTTTCCTAAATCCAAAAGAGCGCTCAACACAATAATGGCAGTTTTTGTGTTTATGTTCATTTTTATGTATTATCGATTTGGCGTTCTTTCAGATGTGAGAAATGCAGGTGTGACAAATGCAATTTATTTCTTAATTATGTCCCTGTTGTTTGTTATGTTCATGGAAAACAGAGTATTGAAAATCGTCTTTTATGTTTCAATTACAGTGCTCACGATTTTGTCACTGAAGATAGTGCCTCTTGCAATGCTGTTTTCAACACTGATTATAGGCTTTGTTTTCCAGAGAAACAATTCAAGAGGCTCGTTGCTGAAGCGGTTTGTGGCATCCGGTGTGGCTCTTCTGATTGTGGGCGTTTTGTTCCTGGTAGTATCATACATTGCAGGCATTGATATTCTCGGAAATATTACTATGGATATTGATAACGAGGGAAATGGACGCTTTGATATATGGAGGAATATTATCAATATTTTCAGCAGAGCACCTGTTAACGAAAAGCTGTTTGGTTTAGGCTTTGAAAAGAGCGAGGAGCTGATTGGTATGGCTGCTCATAGCGATTTCCTTGAGGTGTTGTTCTCCTTTGGCTTTGTTGGCTTGGCATTCTTTATAATATCTTTTTTCCTTGTTGCCAAAAAGATTGTAATCAGGGCATGGAAAAGAGGCAGCAGATATCTCGGAATTGCTCTTGCAGCAGTTTGCCAGATGCTGATAATATTTGCATTCTCAAACTCATTCTTTGTTTCTAACTATCTTCTGATTGCCTTGAGCATGGTGGGCTTCCTTCTTAACCACTATGACAGCAGGCCCGTGCATTATATCTCATCTCACCACCATGATGAGTATTAAGGTAGGGGGGCAACAGTATGAAAATAATGATTATCGCTGCCGCCGGCTTGCCTATACCTGCATATAAAGGTGGTGCAACCGAGACATTGGTAACAGAGCTTCTGAAAAATATAAAAAACGAAGATGATTTACAGATAGATGTTTTTTCAAGCTGCAAAAAGGAAGCTGATTATACCGACGGTGAGGGAAATATAAAATACTTCTATATTCAGCAGAATCTGTTTGATAAATTGTACACGCAGTTTTTCAGAGCTTTAAGACTTTTATTTCTTAAGAAAATAAATATTCCTTGCGCTTTTGCAAGAAAGCTGAGTAAATCAATTGATCTGAGTAAATATGACACCATCATTTTAGAAGGAAATAAAAATCAGGTTAATGTAATCAGAAAAAATTACAAGGGTAAAATTGTTCTTCATATTCATACAGCAATGACCTTCACTAAGAATACACCCTTTGCAAAGCAGATTTTGAGTAACTGTAGCTTTGCTTTAGGAAACAGCAGCTATACAGCATCTGTTATAAAAGAAATAGATGAAGCTCAGAGCGAAAAGGTTATTGCTTATCCAAACTGTATTGATACGGCTCTTTTCCGTGAGGGTGCCACAGAGAGTGCACGTGCAGAGATTCGCAGAAAATATGGTATTTCTCAGGATGAATATGTGTATATCTACTGTGGAAGGGTTGAGCCCAGAAAGGGTGTAAAGGAGCTCCTTCAGGCTTTTATGCAAAATGGCTGCAACGGAAGACTGATGATAGTGGGTGCCAGCTGGTTCAGCTCGCAGACAAAAACCGAATATATTCAGGAGCTTGAGAAAATCTCCGAGCCTATAAGGGACAAGGTAATCTTTACGGGCTACATTCCTCACAATGAGCTTCCTGCATATTATGCCGCGGCAGATATGTGCGTGGTGCCGTCTGTTTGTGAGGAGGCTGCTTGTCTTGTAGTGCTTGAGGCACAGGCAAGTAATACTCCTGTAATTGCTTCCGATAAGGGAGGCATTCCCGAATTTATATATGAGGGCTTTTCAACAACAGTCAGATGTGATGAAAGCTTTGTTTCAAATCTTGCTTCAGAAATGGAAAAAAGACAAGAAAATCCTCCTGTCATTGAAGCACGGGAGGACTTTGAAGACTTTCTCAGAAAGAATGATACACAGCAGTATTACACCAATTTTAAAGAAATTATGAAAAAGGTGAAATTGAGTGATAAATAAGAAAATCGCAACCCTGACCTTTCACAGAGCTGTGAATTACGGTGCAGTTTTTCAGACCTATGCCTTGCAAAAAGCAATAGAGAAGGAGGGTTTTGAAACAGAGGTTGCAGATTACAGAAACGCTTTTTTAGAGTCGCTTCATAATCCACACGATTTAAGCAAATACAAAACAATTCTTCACTACATAAAGGCAATCACAAAAAACAGAGTGAAGAGAGACAATCGTGCAAATTTCGAAAGCTTCAGAAGAGCTCACATCAGCATCAGCCAAAATGTGTACGATGAAAAAAACGTTTCCCGGATTGCAGAGGATTATGCTGCAGTAATTGTGGGAAGTGACCAGGTGTGGAATCTTAATTGTACAAATCAGGATGAGGCATACTTTTTACCGTTTTCCACAGGCACGGCAAAAAAGTTTTCTTATGCTGCAAGCATGGGTATCAAGCTCGAAACCGATGAACTTAAAGCCACATACAGAAGGCTGACTGAAGGCTTTGATGCAATATCTGTGCGCGAAGTACAGGCACAGCAGGAGCTGGAGTCAATCGGTGTTCCCTCTGTGGTGTGTGCCGACCCTACTTTGCTTCTTGATGGTTGCGAGTGGGCAAGTCTGGAAAAGAAGCCACAAGGCCTTTCGGGAAACGAAAAGTATCTTCTTGTTTATGTTATCGTGGAAACTCCCACGATTTTTGAAAAAGCAAAGAAAATTGCTGAGGAAAAGGGTCTTGAGCTTGTGTATATCAATGAGGGTCTCCTGAAGAAGGGCGGCTTCAGAAATTTATATAAGCTTTCCCCTGAGGAGTGGCTCTGGGCTTTCCGCCACGCCTCATATATAGTTACAAATTCATTTCACGGCACAGCGTTTTCCCTGAACTTCGCAAGAAATTTCGTGGTTGAGCCATTGCCCGTGAAAACAAATGCCAATTCAAGAATAACAGACCTTCTTGATTGTGTTGGTCTGAGGTCGCACTTTATTGAAGGCGACAGTAACATTTTTCTTGAGGATGTAGATTACAGCAGTGTTGATTTATCTGTTATTAAAAAGCAATCACAGCAGTATCTTAAGGATATACTCGGCACTGTTGAGCAACAAGGAAATTGATATGGGAAATTCGTCAAGAGTAAAAAACGCTATAAAAAATGTAGGAATAGCAGGTGGGCTGCAGATATTCAATCTGATTCTCAACTTTGTGTCTCGTACCTACTTTGTCAATCTTCTGGGAAATGACTACCTTTCTTGTGACGGCTTGTTTACAAACATTCTTACGGTGCTGTCCTTTTCCGAGCTTGGCATAGGTAGTGCGATTGTTTACAGCCTTTATAAGCCCATAGCAGAGGATGACAAGGTGCAAATCGGCAAGCTGATGAATCTGTTTGCCACGGCTTACAGGATAATTGCTGTTGTAATATCCGTTTGCGGCGTTGCCTTGATTCCGTTTCTTGGGTATCTTGTGGATGATGTTCCCGATGTCAAGGAGAGCATAACACTTTTATATCTTCTGTTCCTGGGTAACACGGTTGCCTCGTACATTTTCGGTTACAAACGGTCATACCTGATGGCAAATCAGGAAAACTATATTGTTGTGCTTGTTCATCAGGGCTTTAATACCCTTAAAATCGCAGCACAGATTTTATTGTTGTATTGGACCCACAATTATATATTGTATCTTATTATCACGATTGTATCCACGCTTCTCACAAACGTGGTAAGCACTGCAATCACAAATAATAAATATCCCTGGATGAATAAATATAAAAAGAACAAGCTTACCAAAGATGAAAGAAAGCCCATCTTTTCAAACATTGCTGCAATATTCAATTATAAGCTGGGTTCGGTTATTCTCACAGGAACAAGCAATATCATAATTTCTCTTATTCTCAAGACAGCTTATGTGGGGCTTGTATCAAACTATAATCTTGTCATTTCTGCCGTTCAAGTGGTTGTGGGTCAGATTCAGAACGGTCTTCAGGGAACTGTGGGTAATTTCAATGTTACAGCAGATGAAGAAAGAAAGCACACGATATTCCATCAGCTGTTCTTCATTTCGTTTTGGCTTATAGGCTTTATCACAATCGGTCTTGCTGTTATGCTCACAGACTTTGTGGGTACCGTGTGGCTCAACACAGATTATATTGTCAGCTATGATGTTGTGATTGCTCTGTGCTTGTCGTTTTATTTTCTGATGATAAACACTGTTCCGTCTATATACAGAACAACATTGGGTATCTTCAAGGAAGCAAGAATGTGCCCCATTTATGCTTCAATTATCAATATTATACTGGCTGTGGTGCTGGGAAAAACCATAGGTCTTTCAGGTGTGTTTTTTGCGACAGCAATTGCACGGCTTCTCACCTTCAACCTGATGGATCCGTATTTCGTTTATAAGAAAGCATTCGGAAAAAATGTAAAGGGTTTCTACATTCGCTTCATAAAGTATTTCCTTGTGCTTGTTGTAGCATATATAGCAACGGCTTTTGTGGCAGACTTTATTCAGGTTGAAGGCTTTTGGAGCTTCATCCTTAAAGGCATTGTGGTAACAGTTGTTTGCAATGCTTTGTTCCTGCTGTTCTTCTTCAGAACAGAGATGTTCAGAGAATCAATACAGTTAGTTTGTAATATGTCCATTATAAAGAAATTCAAAATCAAATTAAAAAAGAGGTCATAATTATGTCATCATTTTCAGGTAAAACACTCATGATTACGGGTGGTACAGGTTCATTTGGCAATGCTGTGCTCAATCGTTTTCTGGATACAGATATCGGGGAAATCCGTATCTTTTCCCGTGATGAAAAGAAGCAGGATGATATGCGTCACGATTTTCAGGCTAAAATGCCTGAGGTGGCAGAAAAAATTAAATTCTATATCGGAGACGTGCGTGACCTTGCAAGTGTGAAAAATGCAATGCATGGTGTTGATTATATTTTCCATGCTGCAGCACTCAAGCAGGTGCCATCCTGCGAGTTTTTCCCAATTGAAGCAGTGAAAACAAATGTAATCGGCACAGAAAATGTTCTCACAGCCGCAATTGAAGCAGGTGTGAAGAACATTGTTTGCCTCTCAACCGATAAGGCGGCATATCCCGTAAATGCAATGGGTACCTCAAAGGCAATGATGGAAAAGGTTGTTGTTGCCAAGAGCAGAACTGTCAGTCCCGAGAAAACAAAAATCTGCTGCACCCGTTACGGCAATGTAATGTGCTCAAGAGGCTCCGTTATTCCTCTCTGGATTGAGCAGATAAAGCAGGGCAAGCCCATCACAATCACAGAGCCCTCAATGACAAGATTCATTATGTCTCTTGATGAAGCAGTTGACCTCGTGCTCTTTGCCTTCGAAAATGGCGTTTCAGGTGATATTCTGGTGCAGAAGGCACCTGCCTGCACAATTGAAACCCTTGCAAGGGCAGTGGCAGAGCTTTTCAATCCCGAAACCGAAATCAAGGTTATCGGTATCCGTCATGGTGAGAAGATTTATGAAACACTTCTCACAAACGAAGAGTGTGCAGGTGCTGTTGATATGGGAGCTTTCTATCGCGTGCCATGTGATAAGAGAGGTCTTAACTACGATAAATATTTCAATGATGGTGATAAAGAGAGAAATCCTCTTTCCGAGTTTAATTCAAACAACACTCAGCTTCTGGATGTGGAGCAGGTTAAGGAGAAGCTTCTTTCACTTCAATACATCAGAGACGAATTAGAGGCAAAGTGATATGAAAATTCTTGTAACAGGTGCAAAGGGCTTTGTGGGAAAGAATCTCTGTCAGGCTCTTTACAATGTAAGAGACGGTAAGGACAAAACAAGAGGTATAAAGGGGGAGCTTGAAATTTTTGAGCTTGACCTTGACACAGACCCCGTGTTGCTTGACACCTACTGTCAGCAGGCAGATTTTGTCTTCAACCTTGCAGGTGTTAACAGACCGCAGAATACAGAAGAATTTATGGAGGGCAACTTCGGATTTGCCTCCACTCTGCTTGATACCCTCAAAAAGCACAACAATAAATGTCCCGTAATGCTGTCAAGCTCATTGCAGGCAACACTTGTGGGCAGATATGCAGAGGGTGATTACGGAAAAAGCAAGAGGGCAGGAGAGGATTTATTCTTTACATATTCTGAAGAAGAAAATGTGCCTGTCTATGTTTTCCGTTTCCCGAACCTTTTCGGTAAATGGTGCAGACCAAATTATAACAGTGCTGTGGCAACCTTCTGCAACAATATTGCAAATGACCTGCCCATTCAGGTAAGTGACAGAGCTGTTGAGCTGACTCTTCTTTACATTGACGACCTTGTTGATGAAATGTTCAATATTCTCAAAGGTCAGTCACATCGCTGTGAATATGACGGGCTTGAGATTATTGACAAAGCCGACGGACGATTCTGCTATTGTCCTGTAACTCACAAGGTGACACTTGGTGAAATTGTTGATTTGCTTCAAAGCTTCAGAAACCAACCATCCACGCTTGTGATTCCCGAAATACCGTATAATTCCTTTGCCAAAAAGCTTTATTCAACTTATCTTTCATATCTTCCAAAGGAAAAGGCAGCATTTTCATTGAAGATGAATGTTGATCCCAGAGGAAGCTTCACAGAGCTTTTTAAATCTGAAAAGTGTGGACAAGTCAGTGTGAATATTTCAAAGCCCGGCATCACAAAGGGTCAGCACTGGCATAACACAAAATGGGAATTTTTCATTGTGGTTTCCGGTAAAGGTCTCATTCAGCAGAGAAGAATCGGCAGCGATGAAATCCTTGAATTTTATGTGAGTGGTGAAGACATTCAGGCAGTGCATATGCTTCCCGGCTACACTCACAATATTATAAATCTCTCCGAAACAGAAGACCTTGTTACAGTTATGTGGGCAAATGAGCAATTTGACCAGGATAAACCCGACACATATTTTGAGGTGATATAAATGTTTAAAAACAACGGAAAATTAAAGCTTCTCATTGTTGTCGGCACAAGACCCGAAATCATTCGTCTTGCTGCTGTTATCAACAAATGCAGACAGTATTTTGATACAATTCTTGCTCACACGGGACAGAATTATGACTACAATCTCAATGGTGTTTTCTTCAAGGATTTAGGCCTTGCAGACCCTGATGTTTACCTTGATGCTGTTGGTAAGGATTTAGGTGAAACAATGGGCAACATCATTGCAAGGTCATATCAGCTTATGGCAGAAATCAAGCCCGATGCTGTGCTTGTGCTCGGAGACACCAACAGCTGTCTGAGTGTTATCGGCGCAAAGAGGCTTCACATACCCATTTTCCACATGGAAGCAGGCAATCGCTGTAAGGATGAGTGCCTTCCTGAGGAAACAAACAGAAGAATTGTGGACATCATTTCCGATGTTAACCTTGCATACAGTGAGCACGCAAGAAGATACCTTGCAGATTGTGGCCTTCCGAAGGAGCGCACATATGTTACAGGCTCACCTATGGCAGAGGTGCTTCACAATAACCTTTCAAGCATTGAATCAAGCGATATTCACAGTAAGCTCGGTCTCGAAAGAGGAAAATATATTCTTCTTTCTGCACACAGAGAGGAAAATATCGACACGGAGAAAAACTTTAAATCTCTTTTCACTGCAATTAACAAAATGGCTGAGAAATACGATATGCCCATTCTTTATTCCTGCCATCCTCGTTCAAAAAAGCGCCTTGAGGAAAGCGGATTCCAGCTTGACAAGAGAGTTATTCAGCACGAGCCTCTTGGCTTCCACGATTATAACTGCCTGCAGATGAATGCCTTTGCTGTTGTTTCAGACAGTGGCACTCTTCCCGAGGAAAGCTCATTCTTCACAAGCATCGGAAAGCCATTTCCTGCAGTTTGCATCAGAACCTCAACAGAGCGTCCCGAGGCACTTGACAAGGGCTGCTTCGTTCTTGCGGGAATTGATGAGAAGAGCCTTATTCAGGCTGTGGACACGGCAGTTGAAATGAACAGAAACGGTGACTATGGCATCCCTGTGCCTGATTATGTTGAAGAAAATGTTTCAACAAAGGTTGTTAAAATTATACAGAGCTACACAGGTGTTGTAGATAAAATGGTCTGGAGAAATTTTTAAATTAAGCTTTTTGGGTGTTGGATTATGAAATATGCACTTATCGGCTGTGGCAGAGTTGCCCCAAGCCATATCAAGGCAGCACAGTTAAATGAAATTGAAATTGTTGCACTGTGCGATATAGATTATAACAAGGCAGTTTCCTTTGCAAAGGAGCAGCGCCTTCAGAACGTGAATATTTATGCTGATTACAAGGAGCTTCTTGAAAAAGAGGAGCTGGATTTTGTCAGCATTGCAACTGTCAGTGGTACCCATGGCGAAATTGCCACATACTGTGCAGAGCAGGGCGTGAATTTCCTTGTGGAAAAACCAATGGCAATGAGCATTGCCGAGGCAGACGCTATCATTGCTGCTGCTGAAAAAACAGGCGTTGTGGCAGGTGTGTGCCACCAGAATCGCTTTAACATTGCTGTTCAGGAGCTGAAAAGAGCAGTTGATAACAATCGCTTCGGCAAGCTTTCTCACGGAAGCATTCATGTGCGCTGGTTCAGAGATGAAGGCTATTATAAGCAGGATGATTGGCGTGGCAAGTGGGCACTTGACGGTGGTGCACTTATGAATCAGTGCATACACGGAATCGATTTATTAAGGTGGATTTTTGGCGACGAGGTTGAATCAATCTATGGCGTTGCAAAAAATCAGTATCACCCCTACATTGAGGCAGAGGATATAGGCGTTGCTGTTATCAGCTTCAAAAACGGTGCTGTTGCAACCATTGAGGGCACTGTGAATGCTGTGGATAACCTTGAAGAAACACTTTGTGTTTTCGGTGAGGAAGGTATGGTGCGGCTTGGTGGCATGAGTGCAAACACAGTGGATGTTTGGCAATTCAAAAAGCCTGAGCAGGCCGATGAAGATAGACGCTTTATAGAAGAGAGAGCTCCGAATGTTTATGGAAACGGGCATACAAGTCTCTTCCTTGATTTTAAAAATGCGGTGTCGGAAAACAGGATGCCATACATAGATTTATATGCAGGAAAGCGTGCAGTTGAAACAATCCTTGCCATATATAAGAGTCAGAAAACAGGGGAAAAGGTAGCTCTTCCTCTTGAAAATTTCGGTACAACAGATATGATATGATGATAAACAAAACGACCTTGTTCAATTGAACAAGTCCAGTAAAAACGGACAATAGAAAAAAACGACCTCCTATGGTAGAATAAAACTACCATAGGAGGAGTTTTTATGCCTAGAAATTATCTACATATAAAGGATTATGAAAAAGAAATACTCAAATTAAGAGAA
>JAFODQ010000017.1 GCA_017380615.1 Clostridia bacterium
ACGGTATTTTACGTGGCACTGGTTCAATGAGGCTGTTTATGGTGGCAACCTTTACAGATTTGGTGCTGCGAGTAATTCTTGCTTATGTGCTTTCACCTGTTATGGGTGAGCAAGGGATTTGGGTTTCGTGGCCAATCGGCTGGTGTGTTGCAACAATACTTTCGGTGATATTCTATTTAAAGGTAACAAAAAGACCATCTGTCAGGGGATGACAGATGGTCTTCTTTTGTCTGGTATTTTAATTCTGCTTTCTCACAATTCTGTACTCGTCATCAGGTCTGAAATAAGGACAAGCATCGTTTGAGGAGGTGAGGAATTTCAGATATTCATCCTCATCAAGCTCAATGTCGCAGAAATATTCCTCAAGGTCTTCATCGTATCTGTAATTTTCACACATATCGCACATCGCCATAAGGATACCTCACTTGTGATATTTTCCGTTGTTGTTTATCTGAAATGCCCTGTAAATCTGCTCGAGAAGCATAACTCTCATGAGCTGGTGGGGAAATGTCATCGGGGAAAAGGAAAGCTTATTATCTGCAAGAGCTTTGATTTTCGGTGAAAGTCCGAAGGAGCTGCCGATAATAAAGACAATATTACTCTTTCCGTTGAGTGTAACAGTTTTAATTGCTTCTGCAAAGGCCTCGCTTGACTTTTCTTTACCTTCAATGCACAAAGCAAAAATATAGCTGTTGTTGGGAATTCTCTTGGCAATTTCCTCTGCTTCCTTTTCAAGAGCATTGCTTATTTCTGCGTCAGATGGATTATCAGAAAGCCTCACGGGATTAAGCTCAATGATTTCTGTTTTAGCATAGGCAGAGAGTCTTTTTGTATATTCATCAATTGCGTCCCGTAGGTATTTTTCTTTAAGTTTTCCTAAAGCTATAATCGTAACATTCATTATTGTAATCCCAAGAACGGAGCAGGGTCAAGCCTGTTACCGTTTACCCTTACTTCAAAGTGAAGGTGAGCACCAAAGGAGTAGCCGGTGTTACCAACACGTCCGATTGTCTGCCCCTTTTGCACCACATCGCCCACATTGACCATAAGTGAATCGTCGAGCATATGGGCATAAAGTGTTTCAACACCGTTGCCATGGCTGATTTTAACATAGTTGCCGTAGCCGCCTGTGCTCCAGCCGGCTTCCGTAACAGTGCCCGAAGCACCTGCAACCACAAGCTTTCCCGAGGCATTGGCGCCTGAAATATCAATGCCTCTGTGGTATCCGAGGCTTCTGCTTCCGTAAGGGGAGGTAACAACATAGAGGTCAACAACCGGCCAACAGAACATACCTGTTGTCTGGAAAACTGTGTATGATCCCATTGAAAGGCTTGTGGAACGAATACCTCTTTCCACGATCTGTGTAACGGGTGGCTGCACATCAAAGCTCATAAGCTTTGATGAATAAGCCTTTTGATTATCAATGTAGGCAACAAGGTTAATGTTATATTCAGTGCCATTTACACCTGCTCGTCTGATTCTGCTGTCACCCATAAAGAGCTTGTTTGTCTGTACCTCAACAGTTTCAAATGGTGTAGCTGCATAGGTCTTCTCACACTGTGCATAAAGAATTTTCACTTTGTTGCTCAGTGTTGTCTCCAGCTCGGACTGAGAGAGAATCTTCTGGCTGTCTGCAGGATACTGTGTTTGAATGAGCTTAATGCTTTGTGAGAAGGATGCTGTGGCGTTAGGGTAAAGCTTTTGAGCCAAAGAATAAATCCCATCAATGCTTTCTCTTGCTTTTTGTCCGTCAACCACTGCACCGATAAACTCGTTGTCAATGTAAACCTCGTAAACGGGAATGAGATCTTCACCAAGCTCATTGATTATACGGTCACTGATTGAGGTTGCTGTTTTCAGCTTGTGAGCCTGCACCTTCACCTGTGATTCGTTTATGAGTGCAAAATCCTTTGTTCCCAGAATTTTGAGCGCATATGCCTTTGCAGCATCTGCCTCTGTCTGACTGTTGACAAAGCCCACTGTCTTGTCTCCGACTTTTATGCAGATTGCATCAACTCTGTTGCTGTTTGAGGCTGCAATATAAATGATACCTGAAAGTAAGGCAACAACAAGCACGCCAACAATAGCTCTTTTGAAAAATGCACCTGCAGAGGAGAATGATTCCCTGATGAACTTCAAAAGACCTGTAACAAGCTTTATTAACTTTTTGAAGAGGGCTGTGATAATCAGCTTTGGCATTTTGCCAAGGTCTGACACAGCGTCAAAAAGAAAATTTAAAAAACTCATATATTGCCGCCTTTGCTAAATGATTTGCATACTTAATAAATATAACATATTTAATATAATTCTACAAGAGAAAAACTGTTAATAAATTTTAAATATATCAAAAATGTAACAACTATTGTTTATTTTGATAAGATGTGGTATGATAACCAATATATGTGAAATTATACCCAATTTCGGGGTAGGTGATATTAAGGTGAAACCAACTGAATATTACAGAACCTATGCAGAAATCTCCATAGATGCCATTAAAAGCAATTTAAATGTGCTTAAGACAAAGCTTAAGAAGGATGTGCTCACCCTTGCCATTGTGAAGGCAGATGCCTATGGACATGGCGCTGTGGGTGTCAGCAGAGCTATTCAGGAGCAGGTGGATTATTTCGGCATTGCAGAGCTTATGGAGGCTGTGGAGCTTCGTGAGGCAGGGGTAACAAAACCTATTCTCGTTTTGTCATACACCTCGCCATATCTTTATGAGCAGCTTATAGAGCATTCTCTTACACAGACCATCTTTAACTATGATGATGCTGTTGCGCTTTCCCGTGAAGCTGTGCGCCTTAATAAAATTGCCAAAATACACATTGCTGTTGACACGGGTATGTCACGAATTGGCTTTTTCTGTAATGCAGAAAGTGTGGAAATTGTCAAGAAAATCAACGATTTGCCCAATATTTATATTGAGGGGATTTTCAGTCATTACGCATGTGCCGATTGTGAGGATAAAACCACAACTGTCAGACAGTCAGAAATTTTCAAAAGTTTTATAGCAGCTCTTGAAGAAAAGGGAATGATAATCCCCATAAAGCATTTGTCAAACAGTGCAGGAACGCTTGCTTGCGATGAACAGTTTGATATGGTGCGAATGGGTATTGTCCTTTATGGACTTTATCCTGATGAGTGTGTCAATGATGGCAGCATTTCTCTTAAACCTGCCATGCGTGTTGTGAGCCATGTTGTTCATGTAAAGGATGTTCCTGCAGGTAGCGGAGTCAGCTATGGTCACACATATTTCACTAAAGGCAAAACAAGGATTGCCACTGTGTGCATAGGCTATGCAGATGGCTATTCGCGAACACTTTCCAACAAGGGTAGGGTGCTCATTAACGGACATTATGCACCTGTGATCGGCAGGGTTTGTATGGACCAGCTTATGGTGGATGTGACAGGCCTCCCAGATGTTAAGGTTGGTGATGAGGTTACAATTCTTGGTAAAGACGGTAACAACGAAATCACTGCAGAGGAAATTGCAGCACTTACAGATACCATAAATTATGAGGTTGTCTGTCAGTTTCAGAAGCGTGTAACCATTCTTCAATATGAAAACGGGGAAAGAGTGTAATATGAAAAACAACGAAATTAACATCAGAGACCCTTTTGTGCTTGTGCATGAAGGTAAATATTACATGTATGGAACAAGGGCAAGGAATTTTGGATGTGAAACCGGTGGCTTTGATGTGTATGTTGGCACAGACCTTGAAAACTGGTCTTCGCCAAAAGAGGTTTTCAATTCTGTAAAGCACGGATATAACAGACATGTTAATTGGGCGCCTGAGGTGCACAAGGTGGGAGATAGCTATTATCTGTTCGCCACCTTCACAAAGCCCAACAACCTGAGAGGAACATATATTTTAAGGAGTGAGTCACCCGAGGGTGAGTTTGTTCCTCATTCAGATGGCGCTGTAACACCTTATGAGTGGGAATGTCTTGATGGTACTCTTTACGAGGAGAATGGGAAAAGATATTGTGTTTTCTGCCACGAGCATACACAGATTCTTAACGGAACAATTTGCTATGTGGAATTGAGCGAGGATTTGACCCATGCTGTTTCAGAGCCCGTTGAGCTGTTCGATGCAGGTTCATATCTGGGGCGCGAGGCAGATGACGACTGGCACAATGTAACCGATGGACCTTTTATGTACAGACTTAAAAGTGGCAAACTTATTATGATATGGTCAACAAACAATGGTAAATATCTTCAGTGCGTTGCCACCTCTGATAACGGAAGCCTCAAAGGTAAGTGGAGCCACCTTGATCCAATCTTTACAGAGGATGGCGGGCACGGAATGCTCTTTAAAGACCTTGAGGGAGATTTGAGACTTACTCTTCATTGTCCGAATATTCAACTTTCAGAAAAACCCGTGTTCTTCAAGCTAAAAGAAACTGAAGACACAGTGAAGATATAATTACATACGGAGGTAATCCCGTGAACAAAATTTCAGCATTTTTCAAAAGCTATGCAGACAGCTTTACCACAAATATGCGTGAGCATTTTGAAAATATTCCTCAGGTGTTTAAGCTTTCTGTTGCAGATTTAAAGAAAACCTACACCGGCGCAGCTCTTGGCTGGGCGTGGGCAGTTATAAAGCCTATTGTAAATATCTTTGTTTATTGGTTTGCAATTGCCATAGGTCTCAGGCAGGGTGGCGATGTAAACGGATATCCATACATACTCTGGCTCATTTGTGGTATCATTCCTTGGTTTTATATGAGTGAGGCAATAACAGGTGGAACAGATTGTATCCGTAAATACAGCTATCTTGTTACAAAGATGAAATATCCTGTAACAACAATTCCTACCTTTACCAATTTGTCAAAACTCTTTGTGCACCTGCTTATTACAATTGCTGTTGTTTTAATTTTCTGGATTGCAGGATATCCACCGACAATTTATTTGTTACAGCTTCCGCTGTACACAATCCTTATGTTCCTTTTCTTCAATGCATGGGCTCTGTTTGCAGGTCTCGTGTCTGCTATGAGCAAGGACTTTTCGAACCTTGTAAAGTCCTTTAATGTGGCTGTGTTCTGGCTTTCAGGTATCCTTTGGAACATTGAAAATGTTAAGGACTCACCCGTTGTTTACAGCCTTATGATGCTTAATCCGGTAACATTCATATGCTATGGCTACAGAAATTGCTTTGTTAACGGAACCTGGTTCTTCGAACAACCAATGAGACTGTGCTATTTCCTTGGCTGGTATCTGTTTATGGGTCTTCTTTCCTTGTGGGCACACAAAAAGCTTCGTAAGGAAATTCCCGATGTTCTGATGTAAGGAGTGCTTGTCATGAGTGATGTTGTAATTAAATTTCAAGATGTCAGCAAGGTTTACAAGCTTTATTCAAGCACCCGTAAACGCTTGCTTGGCGTGTTCATTAAGAAAATTAAATATAAAAAGAAGAATGCTGTTGATAATATGAGCTTCGAAATTCAGCGAGGAGACTCTGTTGCACTTTTCGGTAAGAATGGCGCAGGTAAATCAACAGTGCTCAAAATGATAACCGGCGTTGCATTCCCTACCTCGGGTGAGATTACGGTAAATGGCAGAGTAAGTGCTCTTCTTGAGCTCACAAGTGGTTTTGACCAAGAGATGACAGGTAGAGAGAATATTTACCTCAAGGGTCATATTCTCGGTCTTAAGGATAATGAAATCAAAAGCCTCGAAAATACAATTGTTGAGTTTTCTGAGCTTAATGATTACATTGATCAACCTGTCAGAACATATTCAAGTGGTATGAAGGCAAGGCTTGGCTTTGCAATCAATGTAAACATAAAGCCTGAAATTCTCATTGTTGACGAAGCACTGAGTGTTGGCGATGCTGCCTTCAGAACAAAGTGCCAGAAGAAAATAAATGAGCTTATTCACAGCGAAAATATTACACTCCTCTTTGTTACACACCAGATGGCAGTGGCAGAGGAATTCTGCAAGCGTGGTATTGTAATGAAGGATGGAAAGATTGAATTTGATGGACCTGTTCACGAGGCTTCTGAATTCTATAAGAAAATGTATGCAATAAAGAAATAAAAAAAACTTGTTACCGATTGGTAACAAGTTTTTTTTAGGGCTTATTTCATTTCAATTTCTGCATAAATGGGGTAGTGGTCGGAAACGAATCTTCCGTCAATGCCCTCTGTCATAACAACATATTTTTTAGCAACAAATCCGTTGTTTATCATAACATAGTCAATAACTTCTTCGGGGTGTTTCTCAGGTTTTGTGTCGTGATATGTGCAGAAGCTCATTGTGTCAGGAGCCAGCCTCTTTGTATCATCGAAATAGTCGGAGCTGACGAATTGATTGTAGTTTTCTGTGCCCTCCACCACATTCATATCAGCAGTGAAAACCACGGGAATATCAGTGAATGTCTTCGCGTGATCAATAATCATTTCCACACTGTTTCTTCTTGCAACCACACCAATGTGGTCAAAGTGAGTGTTGATGTGAACATATTCCCGGTCTGTTTCCTTGTTTTTGAGTCTTACCCAGGAGCAGACTCTTCTGCACACTGCGTCCCAACCGAAGGAAACCTCATTTGGTGTTTCTGAGAGCCAGAAAGTGTCGCTTTCAATTGCTTCGTATTTATCCTTGAGATAGAACACGGGGGAATATTCACCCTTATTGCAACCATCATCTCTGCCGACGCCCACATAATCATATTTATGGCTGAGATTTTCTTTGAGTGCATCCATCCATTCGGGTGTTGCTTCTTGTATGCCTACGGAATCTGCATTGCTTTCAAGAATTGTCTGACAAACAATACCGATTCTATCCTCCCAGGTTTCTTCGCCAACATTTCCGCAACGGATATTAAAAGACATTATTTTCATTTTTGTTACCTTCCTTTTTATTGATATCTGTTAATCGGCAGACTTAACAAATTTCACATCAGTGTAAACAGGGAAGTGATCTGAAACGTAATACTTGCTGGGGCTTTCCGTTACAACACCATAGTTGATAGCCTCGAAGCCTTCGTTTGCAAAGCAGTAGTCAATAACATCACCGTCGTGCTTCTGTGGATATCTGTCATGATATGTAATGTACGCATCCACATTTTCGGCTGTGTATTTTGTGTCCTTGAAGATTGAGTTGTCAGCAATTTCCTTGTAGTTTTTTGAACCCTCAGGAACATTCATATCAGCTGTGAACACAGCAGGGATATCCTTATATTCCTGAGATTTTTCAACAATCATCTTAATGCTTTGTGAACGTGCTTCTTCACCAACATGATCAAAGTGTGAGTTCATATGGATGTATTTGTCGCCTGTTTCCTTGTTTTCAAGAATTGCCCAGGTGCAGATTCTTCTGCAAACAGCATCCCAACCAAAGGAAATTTCATCAGGAGTTTCAGAGAGCCAGAAGGTACCACTGTCAACCACATTGTATTTATTCTTGAGATAAAACACAGCTGAATATTCACCATCGTGCACGCCGTCACGGCCCACACCGACATAAGCGTAGTGTTCACCTAATTCTTCGTTGAGTGTATCAATCCACTGTGGAGTTGCCTCCTGCACACCGAGGGAATCCGGCATACCGTTAAATATTGTTGTTACAACATCCGGCACACGATCCTCCATGCCTCTTGCACCAACATTTGTGCAGCGCACATTAAAGCTCATTATTCTGATAGCATCCTCCGGCTTCTCTCTGAATCCGAAAACCTTGTCCTCAGGTAATTTGCCCTGAAGTCTGTCAGGCAGGAGAGTTGCACAAAGTGTAACAACGAGTGCCACTACAAGAGTAACACTTACAGCGATTATAATTTTCTTTTTTTTGTTCATAATAAAACACCTTTCGTACAATATGAATATATAATACAATAATATAAAATACTCTGTCAATAAAAAAGTAAGCCATCTGCCGAAGCAGATGGCTTTAAAATTTTAAATGAATCAGTTATACTGCTTACCGAATTTTCTCTGGAAGAGCTTGACAATCTCAACAAGTGGGATAATAAGGAATGCAAGACCAAGAGAGATAAGATATTCAGTAGCATCCAAGTGCTCGAAGCCGAAGAGGTTTGAAAGAACATCAATTTCAACAACAGCAGTTGTGAGAATGAATGAACCAACCATAGCACCGTAGAGGGCGATGTTGTGGTGTCCCTTAAGAACCATTCCGATGGAAGAGCCACGCTGTGAGCGCATATTGAAGGAGTGGAAGATTTCACACATTGCCATTGTGAAGAATGCCATTGTCATACCATCGGCACCATCCTCAAGTGGAATGTTTCTGAAGTGCCATGCACCTGTTTGGATGAATTCTCCGATATAATATGCGATAATGGTAAGGATTGAAACAAGCACACCCTGATATGCGCAGTCAACACCGAGACCACCGGAGAATATGCCGTCATTTTTACCACGAGGCTTACGGTTCATAATGTTTGGCTCTGGCTTCTCAAGACCGAGTGCAAGAGCAGGAATACTGTCTGTTACAAGGTTAATGAAGAGAAGGTGAGGAGCCTGAAGAATTGTGAAGTTCATGATAGTTGAGAAGAAGATTGATAGCACCTCAGAAAGGTTTGAACCAAGAAGGAATTGGATAGCCTTACGGATGTTGTCATAGATTCTTCTGCCTTCGCCAACAGCTGAAACGATTGTTGCGAAGTTATCGTCTGTAAGAACCATATCTGCAACGTTCTTTGTAACGTCTGTGCCGGTGATACCCATACCAACGCCGATATCAGCACTTTTGATAGAAGGTGCATCGTTAACACCGTCACCTGTCATTGCAGTAACATAGCCCTTATTTCTCCATGCATTAACGATTCTTGTTTTGTGTTCAGGCTGCACACGGGCATAAACAAAGATGTTCTCAACAATCTTCTCAAACTCTTCGTCTGAATATTTATCAATGTCGGCACCCATCATAGCCTGTGAATCATCAGCAAGAATGCCAAGCTCACGGGCAATAGCCTTTGCTGTGTTGATGTGGTCACCTGTGATCATGATAGGTGTGATACCTGCACTGCGACATTCAACGATAGCATCCTTAACCTCAGGACGAACGGGGTCAATCATACCTGTAAGACCAATGAAAATCATATCATTTTCAAGGGAGGCTGAATCGTAAACAGCAGGCTCGCTGTCATATTCCTTAAATGCAACAGCAAACACACGGAGAGCTTTATTACCCATTCTTGTGTTCTCTTCTGCTGCACGGGTAAGGATTTCGTCTGTTATATCAATGACCTGACCGCCAACAAGAGCCTTTGTGCATTTCTTAAGGATCTCATCAGGGGCGCCCTTGGTGTACTGAACAAACTTTCCGTCAACACTGTGAACGGTTGACATCATCTTTCTTCCGGAATCAAAAGGAACCTCTCCTGAACGTGGATTTGCATCAACAAGCTCATCTTTTCTCAAGCCGAGAGATGCTGCATAGTTGATAAGAGCAACCTCGTCAGGTTCGCCGGTGCCTTTGCCGTCTTCTTCGACCTCTGCGTTTGTGCAAAGAGCCATGGCAGTTGCAAGAACCTTTTCATCTTCTGCAAAGTGGTCAACAACTGTCATAACGTTCTGTGTGAGAGTACCTGTCTTATCAGAGCAGATAATCTGTGTGCAACCGAGTGTTTCAACAGCAGTCATTTTACGGATGATAGCGTTCTTCTTGGACATGTTTGTAACACCGATTGAAAGAACGATTGTCATAACTGCCACAAGACCCTCGGGGATTGCAGCAACAGCAAGCGCAATTGCCGTGATGAATGAACGAAGACCAACCTCCATAAGCTCAGGCTTAACAAGAATGTCAGGATTATTAAGAGGCAGGATATACTGGGTGATGATGTTATAAGCGAAGATAACAACACAAACACCGATAACAAGCTTTGTGAGAACCTTTGAAAGCTGTTCAAGCTTGATTTCGAGAGGTGTTTTGCTTTCCTCAGCAGTTGAGATAGCATCTGCGATTTTACCCATTTCGGTGTCCATACCTGTTGCAACAACAACGGCCTTGCCACGTCCATAAACAAGTGTGGAGCCCATGTATGCCATGTTCTTACGGTCTCCGAGAGGAACCTCAGCTTCTTTGGAGAGAGTGAGAATCTGCATGATCTTGCTTACAGGAACAGATTCACCCGTAAGTGCAGCTTCTTCGATTTTCATGCTTGCACATTCAAAAATTCGGCAGTCTGCAGGAATAGCGTCACCTGCATCAAGGAGAATAACATCACCAACAACAAGATCTTCGCTCTTGATGTTCACAATTTTGCCGTCTCTGAGAGTTTTTGTGGTTGCTGCGCTCATTTTCTGAAGAGCTTCAACAGCCTTTTCAGCTTTACTTTCCTGAATAACACCGAGAATGGCGTTAATGAGAACAACCACAAGAATAATGATGGAGTCTGTTGGAGGAACAAATCCACCGGCTTCGATCATTTCAGTAGCTGCCGCAATAACAGCTGCAACCAGAAGGATGATAATCATTGGGTCCTTCATCTGATCGAAGAACTTTTTGAGTGTGGAATCCTTCTTTGCTTCTGCAAGCTTGTTTTTTCCGTTTTTCTCAAGACGAGCCTGAGCTTCAGCAGAAGAGAGACCTGCTTCACTTGACTGAACTTCGGTGAAAACGGATTCAACAGATTCGAGATAATGTTTCATTTTAAATCCCTTTCAGTGTTGTATTTGAGAGAAGCTCACAAAACAAAAAGACTTTTACCACAATCGCGGTAAAAGTCTCACTCTTTAAGATACCAACGGGCCTTGTTGCCGAGATTGACGTCTGGTATCGCACCTTCGCTGTGCGAGTTACTCCCTTTTCCTTGTAATTATATTATATAATTATCATTTTGTAAATAGTATTTTTATTTTTTTGTTTATTATACATAATTATCGTGGTGACATTACAATAGGCTGAATCTGTTCACCCTCAAGAGCACACTCTAGTGTGTTCTTGATTAAAGGGAAATTTGCAACCATTGAAAGTGGTTTTGTTCGGTAGCTATCCTGGCTGAAGGGGACGAAATAAATGTTTTTGTAATTTAAAAGCATACCAATGTTTTTGGAGGCATTTGCAAGAGCATCGTTTGTGGATGGGGCGATAATGAGAGGTCTTGCATTTCGGAGGTGAGCCTTTGCTGCCAGTGTTACCGCTGTGTCCGTTACTCCCGTTGCAAGCTTTGCAAGGGTGTTTCCCGTGCAGGGGGCGATTATCAGGGCATCCAGGAGTTTTTTGGGTCCGATAGGCTCTGCTTGTGGTATTGTATGGATTATTTCGTTTCCTGTGATTTCAATGAAGAGACTTCTCCAGTCAGCTGCTTTTCCGAAACGAGTGTCAAGAGAATACGAGTTGTCGCTCATAATCGGAACTATGTTGTAGCCCTCAGCTTTTAAAAACTCAATTTCCTCAAAAACTTCTTTGAAGGTACAAAATGAGCCGCAAAGGGCAAAACCGATATTTTTCATTCGGTGAACCCCCTTTGTTTGAAAATCGGTAGGATTGAGCGACCGATTATTTCACCTGCTGTGCGTGGTGCAACCTTTCCGGGAAGGGAGCTTGCCTTGACAACATCCATTGCTTTCTCCTTTGCTGCCTGAAAATCAATGCCAAAGGGAGCAGATGCAGTTTCAATCAGAAGACAATCTGCACTGAGCATATCAAGAACATTTCTGTCAATTACTCTTGAAGGCACGGTGTTAATCAAAACATCGAGATCATGGTACGAGGTTCCCAGAGAATTGATGTGCTCACCCCTGAGGCCCTTGCAGAATGCTTCGGCGAGGGTGGTTTCCCTTCGTGCAAAAACAGTTACCTCTGCACCCATCGCCTTGAGTAAATCGCCTAATGCTTTACCAACCTTGCCATATCCTGAAATGCCGCATCTCATTTTATTCACTGTGATAGGAAGCTTTTCGATAAGAAGGTTAACCACACCCTCTGCTGTTGGTATTGCATTGTAAACAGCCAATTCCTCAAGGAGAAAATAATCGCAGAAATTTACGCCCCGTGAGCTGAGCTCCTCACAAAAGCTTTTTGGCAGCTGCCCACCGAAAATGAATTTATCAGGTGTGGCTAAGGCACTGACATCTGTCAGCAGCACCGTTTCGTCAAAAAGTGGTGTGTTGAGTGTAACTCTGTCACGGGAGACCGGTAGTGGAAGAATGCAGATATCAGCCTCATCTATTGCTTTATTGAGATTTTGAAAGCAATCTGTTTCATTAAAGGCAAAATAGCATGTTTTTAAGCCCTGCTTCTCAAGATATTCACCTAAATATAAAGAACGATTGTCACCGCCCAGTATTAAAAAAATATTATCTTTCATGGAAATAATCAGTCCTCTCGATGTATTATATTCCCACGAAAGATAATAGTTACAATATTGTGCTTATTGATGGCAGATTTGAAACGATTATTCTGTTCAGATCTGTTTTGCATTCTTCAAGGTGAAGTACGCAGGATTCGTAATCCGTTGCATTATAAAAGAAGATGGCTTTGTTAAGGTCTCCTCTGATCTCAATTGTTTCCCCCTGGCCTTCAAGCAGATTAAGGACTGGTTTTATTTTTTCAAAATAATCAATGGCATTTTGTAGGCTTTCAGCGGCTTTAACCGAATTCCTTTTTCCTATGTCCACAATAATTTCATCAAGTGTGTCCACAAGCCTTGCACAAGTGGTTGTGATAAATGTGAGAGAAGCGATACTCAAAGTGATGGAAATTACAAGAATGGTAATTGCAATTTTCAGTCTCGTCATATTAAAATTCCTTTTTTAAAATTACGTTATAGGTTTTGTTTTTATCCACCGTCATAAGCAGGATTTCGTTCAGATTTACATTTTCTCTTTTTATTTTACGATTGACCTCGTCAAGTGTTACGTTGCTTTCCGAAATAACCTTTTTGAGAATAACGCCATCAACAATCAATGTGTAAGGTGCACCTGCGTTTTTCTTTTTTCCTTCAGCACCTTCAGGGGTGAGAGGTCTTTTGGATGCCTTAGGCAAAACAGAAAGAGTCCCGTTGGTTTCTGCAACAGCAAATTCCACATCCGATATATCAAAAATATCCTTTTGTCTGAGTGCTGCGAGAAGGTCGTCTATGGTGTATCTTAAGGTTTTCAACGCTTGCTGCTGCAGAATGCCATCTTTAATGACCGTGACAGGTGTGCCATCGGTAATGTATCGGAATTTAACGCTCTTTCTTGCAATCACAGAGCTTATAATTTCAAAGCTTGCAAGAAGAAAAAGTGGCAGAATACCGTTAATTATGGGAAGGGTGTTGTCCGTTATGGGGGTAGCAGCAATTTCAGAAACAAGAATTGTTATAATCAGTTCACCAGGCTGCAGCTCGCCCAGCTGCCTTTTGCCCATAAGTCTTACGCAGACACCCACAGCACAGTAGATAATAAATGTTCTTATAATGGTCGAAATCAAAGTAATCACCTTGAAATATGATTCCCGTCTGATTTATGAATATTCCCATAATTTGTGGGGAAACTTTTTTTGGTGATTTTATGAAGTCTCGTGATGATTTTTTGCTTGTTGAAGATGTAAAGGAAATGTCTCTGGGTGCTGTGAATAAGAGCGCTGTGGAAAATGGCAGAATTATAAAGGAAATCTTTGGTGGTAGCTTTGATATTGTGGTCAAAAAGGGTTATTGCGCAGGTAAATGTGTTGTTTTTGCCAATTGCGACGGACTTTGTGATTCCATGCGGATTTGCGAAGCAATTATTAACCCTATGCTTCGTTTTCAGGGTGAACTGACAAAGGGCTATGAGCTTGACTATATCTGTACACACCTGATTTACAGCACCGAGCAGAGCAGGGAAAAGGATTTATCCTCAGCAGTTATGATGCTGCTTCGTGGTTGCCTTCTTGTTTTTCTGGAGGGCGAAAGCGAATGTCTTGTGCTTGGAGTTCAGCATTATCCCGAAAGAAGCATTCAGGAGCCTGATACGGGTGTTCAGGAGTTTGGTGCCCGTGAGGGCTTTACGGAAAACATAAAAACAAATCTTACACTGTTAAGAAAGAAGATATGCTCCTCCAAGCTGTGTGCAGAACTTAGCGAGGTCGGAAAGCAAAGTAAAACGAGAATTCTTATCTGCTATATGCAGGGTAGGGTTGAGAAGGAAATGCTTTTACGGGTTAAGAGAAGATTGGAAAAGCTTGAAATGGATACAGTTCTAGGGTCAGGCTATCTTCGTAAGGCTCTTGATACAAAAGCGATAACACCATTCACAATGGTAGGTCAGACCGAAAGACCCGATGTCTTCGCGGCAAAGCTGTGTGAAGGGAAAATCGGAATAATAGTAGATGGCACACCATTTGCTCTTGTTGTGCCCGAGCTTTTTGTTGAGAAATTTCAGACATTGGATGATTATATTAACCGTCCCTATTATGCCACATTTATGAGAGGTGTGCGTTTTCTTGCATTTCTTATAAGTATTTTTCTTCCGGGAATGTTTGTGGCAATCGGTCTTTTTCATCAGGAAATGATACCCGATGATATGCTTTTCAACATTGTTTTAATGGAGAGTAACACTCTGTTTACTCTCACAATGGAAGCGCTTGTGATTCATTTTATCTACGAAACTGTTCGTGAGGCAGGACTTCGTATGCCAAAGTCCATTGGCCATGCTGTCAGTATTGTGGGTGCGCTTGTTATTGGAGATGCTGCTGTTACAGCAGGTCTTATCGGT
Organism: Clostridia bacterium; assembly: GCA_017380615.1. GTDB lineage: Bacteria > Bacillota > Clostridia > Oscillospirales > Acutalibacteraceae > DTU089. The sequence continues at coordinate 14,653 of JAFODQ010000017.1, forward strand.
GCACCTATGCTCATAATTGTTGCCCTCACAGCTATATGTTCACTTGTCTCTTCGGATTTATATCAGCCAATTTCGGTGCTGAGAATACTTTTCATTCTTGTGGGAGGCTTCAGTGGTCTGTATGGTATTTTCATCGGTGGTGCTGTGCTTGTTGTGGTTTTGTCTTCAATGACAGCCTATGGAGTTCCTTATCTTGCTCCGTTTTCACCCTTCAGGTGGAAATTTCTTCGTGACAGCATTTTCAGAACCTCAACCAATAAATTGGAAAAGCAAATTTTCCGTATAAAAAATCTCAGAAAATAAAGAGGTGAGTCTTGCGTTGTTGAAGCAGCGTGTAAGTGCAAATCAGTTTTATTTTGCATTGTATCTTTCTGTTTTGAGCACTGTGTTTATGTATCTTTCCTCACCAGATATCAAGGTTTCACAGACGGATTCAATTTTAAGACCAGTGGTTTTCTGTGTGTTGAGCATTGTATCGGTAATTCCGTCAATGATTGTTGTGAGAAAGCACCGTCAGCTGAAGAAAGAGAGAAAGTATATAGAGAAAACCCCGTTTCTGAAAATAATTGCTTTGTTTTACGGGGTGGTGTTTTTTTTCTCTCTCGTAAAGACATTTGCTCGGTTCGATTTGTTTGTCAGCAGTGAGCTTTTCCCGAATGCTGATATGACACTTTTTCTTGCTTGCATTGTGGGTGTGTGCGTTGCTCTGTCATTTCTTGATATCGGAGCGTTAGGCAGAGCTTCTGTGGTGTTTGCTTTGGTAGTGGCATCATCAACAGCCCTTGTAATGCTTTCGCTTTCGCAAGAGCTTGATTTTCTGAATTTTACGCCACTTATGGAAAATGGATTTGGCAAATTTCTCGGAGAAGGTACCCTTTTTGCTTTTCAGGCAATGGAGATAGGCTTGATAACTGTTTTCTCAACACAGCTTGAAGGTGATGTGGAGAAGGGCTTTGTGGTGTGGTCTGTTTTAAGCTCCGTTACCTTTGCTGCAATCTTCTTTTTTGTTGTAGGCGTGTTGGGTGGCTTTGCTGATACTCAGCTTTTTCCCACATATACGGCGGTCTCTCTTGCATCCTTCGGCCTTCTTGAAAGGATAGATGCCCTGGAAACTGCCGTGTGGATCCTTTGTATTGTTCTCAAGGCAGCATTGTTTTCCCTTGCCATTATCAAAAGCTTTCATATTGCATTTCCGAAGCTTTCACGCAAAATAACAGGCACGGCACTTTTTATTGTTTGCTCTGTTCTTATAAATTTCATTTCGTCGGATATAGAGAGATTCAGCTTTCTCTCTTCTGACTTTCTGACAGTGGCATTGTTTATTTTGTCAACAATAATTCTGCCGGTGTGTGTAATTCTGAATATGAGGAGGGTGAAGCCTGTTGAAAAGCTTCAGGAGGATATTTAGTGGAGTTGTTGCTCTGATGTGCCTTGTAAGCTTTGCTTCCTGTGAAAAGGCGGGAACAGAGCTTTCGGACCTTATGATAATTCAAGGCATAGGAGTTGATTATAAGGATGGCTTATATACTGTAACGGTTGAGATTCTCAACAATGAGCAAAGTGGTTCGCCAAACGGAGATTCTGTCAGTGAAAATAAAACAAAAATATATTCAATGCAAGGGGAAACCGTTTCCGATGCCTTGAGGCTTCTCACAACCAAAAGTGGTAATCTTCCGTTGTTTGCCCACAACAGAGTTGTAGTCATAAATGAAAATCTTAACGAGAAAACAATTGCGGATGTGCTTGAGTTTTTTGTGAGAAACTATGATTCACGTGCCTCGCAGCTATTGTGCGTTTCAAAGGGTAAGACGGCAGAGGAAATAATCCGTGCGAAGCTTTTCAAGGACACTGTAAAAAGTGAAATTCTTGAAAACCTTCTCACAGAAAGCTATAATCGCTCGTTGGTGCCGAGGGTTAGGGTTATTGATGGTGTAAATGCTTTGCAAAATAAATGTGGTGGACTTTGTATCCCTGCTGTTGGAATAATGAGAAATGGCGAAAATGAGGATTATGAGCTTCTCGGCTGTGCTGTTTATGACGAAAATGGTATTATATCAGGCTATCTTTCAAATGAAGAAGCTGAGGGAATGGCATTTATAACAGATGATTTTCGTGAGGGATTTCTGACTCAGGAGCTTTACACCAATGAATTTGTAAGCATTGTTATTAACAAAAGTAAAACAAAATATGATGTTTTTACAGAGAATGGTCGGCTTAAATACAGGCTGACAATAGATGTTTCCTGCGACCTTGATGAGGTGAGCGTCATGGAAAAAAAGAAAAGTGATCCGGAAATTCTTCGTGATATAAAGCTTTCTGTTGCGCAAGGGGTATCGCAGCGTGTGGAGAAAACCCTGGATGCCCTGCAAGGCCCCGAAGGGGCAGATTGCATCATGTATTATAAGCTTCTTCAACTTGAAAACCCGCGATTATTTAAAACAGTTGAAAATAATTGGCATGATGTTTTTAGCAGCGCACAGACACAGCTTCGGGTTAATGTTACAATCCGTAGGGCAGGAGAAGAAATATTAAAAGATAACGAGACAGTATAGAAATTATACTGTCTCGTTTTTATAGCAGCCATCATCGTGCGAGTTTATTATTCCCACAGCCTGAAGGTACGAATAAATAATCACACTGCCAACAAATGACATTCCTCGCTTTTTCAAATTCTTTGAAATTTCGTCAGAAAGAGGTGATGTGGTTCTATAATTCTCGTGGATTATTTCTCCGTTTGTGAATGTTTTGAGATAATTATAAAAAGAACCGAACTCTTCGCAAATATCCTTGAAAATCATCGCATTCTTAACTGTTGCATGGATTTTTCTTTTATTTCTTATGATATCCTTGTTTTCACAAAGTGACTGAAGCTTCTTTTCATCGTAGGAAATGATTTTTGTAATCTGGAAGCTGTCAAACGCCTCGCGAAAGGCCTCTCTTTTATTGAGAACACATTCCCATGATAGACCTGCCTGAAAGCCTTCAAGAATCAGCATTTCAAAAAGAGATGAATCATCCGTTTTCAAAACGCCCCACTCTTCATCGTGATATTTCACGTAGAGTGGATTCTTCAGGTTACACCAGCTGCAGCGTGGCTTCTTAAGGAAATCAATCACATCATAAAGCGATTTCACTACAAGGTGCGTTTTGTTAAGGTGGTTTTTATCCGGTACCTTCATGTCGGGAATGCAGATAACAGGAATTTCGGCTGAATATCCTGCATCAATTCCGGCTTCGCTGTCTTCAAGGATTATTGCCTCGGTCTTTGTCACTCCCATCTTCTCACAAGCCTTCAGAAAAATATCGGGATATGGCTTTCCTCGGGGCACCTCGTAGCCGAAAACCAGGTCATCAAAGTATTCAAGAATACCATTATCAGCAAGGATTTTTTCTGCTCTTTCTCTTGTGCTTGAGGACGC
>JAFODQ010000079.1 GCA_017380615.1 Clostridia bacterium
AAGAAATGCTTGTATTTTACGAGCAAGATCCCGAATTTAGAGAGTTCGTCAGCATACCGCAGAATTACATTGACGAGCTGAAAGATATTCAAATAATCTCTACGCCCGATTGCTCTCTTTACCGAGATATGCCGCTTTGGGAACAAATCGCAAATATCGGTGTGAGCCGTTCCGTAGGATATTATTTGCAAAAGCAAGGAAAGTGTGTTATTCCTAATGCCCGTTGGGGTGACGAAAGAACATATACAAAGGGCATTTTTGATTACATACCCGCATTTTCGGGCATACCGAAAAACAGTGTTGTGTCAATCGGCACTTACGGGTGCAGTAAAAGCAAAGAGGATAAATACTACCTCGAAGCAGGACTTGAAGCAATGTTAACCGAATTAACGCCGCAGGATGTTATCGTGTACGGCTCGTATAACCCTAAAATCTTTGGTAAGTATGAGCGTTATACCCGTTTTCATCATCTGCCCGATTGGACTACCTACGTCCACAAAGGGAAGAAGGTGGTTTGAAATGGGTACAAGCAAAAACGGGCGTTATCTTAACACCAAAGGCTCAGGACGAAGTGTTAGCGATTTTGCCCTCGTACATTCCGATGAAGGTAAATATACAAAGCCTTCCCGAAAGGGCGATAGATTACGACTTGTAAGCGGTGGACACGGTCAAACAGGTATGGATCAGCTTGATAAATACGGTATTAAATACAACATCGAAAAAACCTATCCTAATGGTGTCCGTGTGGGAAATATCCCAGACCATAAAAAGCCGGGAAAACAAAAGAGTATGGGACAGGCTTGGTTCCCTAAATCTTGGACAGATAAGGATATCCGTCGTGCAGGTGAACACGTAGCAGGACTTAAAGGAAATCGCCGTGTCGCAGATGGTAAGAAAATTTACGGCGTATATAAAGGAGTGCGAGTTGGAGTAATCCGCACGAATGGTAAAATTGCCACAGTTTTTCCAGACTCAGACCAAAGTTCAGTATTAAAGAAACGGAGGAAATAATATGAATATCAAACTATTGAGAGAGATTTTTTCTCGTTATGTGTCTCTCGATCCTAATGATGATTTCGGTATAGAAAAATGTTGGGAAGAAATGACCGATATTCTATCAGAGGACATTTTAGCCACTTTCCGCTTTTTTGAAAGTGAATGTACGGATGAAGAACTTTATTGGCTTGGCTCAATATTTGAGGATGTAGCCGAAAAGACACAAAGCCAAGAACTGATACAAGTGCTTCGCAATCGTCTTGCAAAGGTTACACCCGAAATATACCGTCAGCAGAACTTCAAAACCGAGCATATGCAAAAGTGGGTTGATTATACTGAATATGTTAGGAGCGTCAATATGAATATTGATTATGCCGAATGTAAAATTGACGAATAAACCTCACACGGCAAGGACTTGTTCTCTGCTGTGTTTATCTTTTCGGCGAGTATTAGGTCTTAGTGCGGTATGAAGGTGCTCATAAAGTGCTATTTATAAATACAATTGTTAGAAAATATGTTTTACACAAGTTGCATTTTTAAACCTACTGACATCTTTGCACGGAGTGAAAGTGTCATAGTGGGTTACATACTTTGAAAAGGTGTGTAACAAAAAAACAGCATAGCCAATAGCTATACCGCTTAACAAAACTAATTATTTAATTTTGATGCAAGAGCCGCACCTTGGGGCACCTTCCTTACGGAGGGTGCCCCAATGGAATCTCTTTTCTGCTGGTAGGGATGGCGAGGTTCGCCCGAAATGCTTCCACGCATTTCGGCACGCACACGGGCACCAAAACAGTTCACCGGACTGTTTTTATTGCTTTGCAATTGCCCTTTTCGAACCTCGCTGATATATTCACAAGATAAAAAGGACACCCCGAAACGAGGTATCCTTTTTATCTGGCAGGGATGGCGAGGTTCGAACTCACGAATGACGGAGTCAAAGTCCGTTGCCTTACCGCTTGGCTACATCCCTATATTAAAAAAGTCAAACATCAAACGGTTGCTTGAGGTTTGACATTGATATTAAAAATGGGGTGGATGATCGGGGTCGAACCGACGACCTCCAGGGCCACAACCTGGCACTCTAACCAACTGAGCTACATCCACCATATTTTTGGCACGGATGGAGGGGCTCGAACCCCCGACCTACTGCTTAGAAGGCAGTTGCTCTATCCAACTGAGCTACATCCGCGCATTGTGGAGCGGGTGATGGGAATCGAACCCACACGACCAGCTTGGAAGGCTGGGATTCTACCATTGAACTACACCCGCATAGTGTCACACAACAACGGATATTTTATCATAACACTTCCTTGTTGTCAAGGTTAATTTTTGAAAATATCTAAAAATTTTCAGCTATTGTGTGATTTGTTTTTTTCTTTTTTTCTTGTCAGATTATTTCACCAACACAGAAATCATTTTCAACATTTTTCAGTAATACCCTAAGGATTTTTCCCTGCAAATTACAATCGCCATAAACCTTAACAGGTGTGTAATTTTCTGTGTATCCTTCGGAATATCCATTCTTGTGAATTTCAAAAAGAACATTAACAATTTTACCTGTTTGCTTGAGAAGATATTCTTTTCTTATTTCCTCCATTGCTTGTGATAGCCTTGCTGCCCGATTATCCTTAATAGCACTTGTAAGCTGCGGCATTCGTGCTGCAACAGTATTTTCTCTTACTGAATAGGGGAATATGTGTGCCTTTTCAAATGCAATCATCTTGCAGAACTCAAGTGTTTCATTGAAATCATCTTCTGTTTCTGTTGGAAAGCCAACAAGCACATCGGTTGTTATTGTAGCATCGGAGAATGTTTCTCTTAGCTTTTCTGCAAGGTGAATGTAATATTGTGCTGTATAATGTCTGTTCATTTTTTTGAGCACATTGTCGCAACCACTTTGCACGGAAATGTGAAACTGTGGGCAAAGCTTGGAAATTTCGGAAAGTCGTTCAATCATTTCATCGGTTATGTGGTCAGGCTCAAGAGAACCTAGTCTCACTCTTTTTATTGAGTCGTATTTTTCTGCAAGCATAAGGGCATCAGGAAGACTGTGGGACGTGTTTTTTCCGTAGTCAGATAAATTAATGCCTACAAAAACAATCTCCTTGTAGCCGCTTTCTGAGAGTGCTTTGAGCTCTTTGTCGATATCCTCAAGAGGTTTCGAGCGTGAGCGTCCTCTTGCTGTGGGTATAAGACAATAGCTGCAGAATCTGTCGCAGCCGTCCTGTATCTTAAGAAATGCTCTTGTGTGACCATCAAATCGTGTGATTCCGGGGCTATTGAGCTTATCACCTGTCTGGTGCTCATTATATATATTAGTATATGATTTAGTTTTCAGGAATTCCTCAAGGGCACTTACAAGCTTGCTGTTTGTTTTATTTCCTGCAAGGATGTCAACCTCAGGCAAATCATTTACGATGTGTGGCTCTGCCTGAGATGCACAGCCTGTGAGAATAACAATGCTGTTCTCGTTCTGCTTTTTAAAGCGTCTGATTGCCTGTCTTGTTTTGCGGACACTTTCAGCAGTAACAGTGCAGGAATTAACCACAATAACATCTGCCTCGGCAGGTGTTCTGACAATGTCGTGCCCGTTGTTTTCAAATAGCTCAATCATTTCCTGAGTTTCATATTGATTTACCTTACACCCAAGGGTATAGAAAAATATCTTCATTCTTTTCACGCTCAAATAATAAATCACTCCCGAATTTCTTCGGGAGTGAAATTATATCATATATTAATGATTAGTGCAAGTTTAACACCTGCTTATTTTGCGAGGATACCATTATCCATGATTTCGGAGAAGCCATAGCCAGGTCCAAAGATTGCTGTGATAACATCTTCAAGTGTGCCTGCAAGTGCTATAAAGAGTGTATCAGTTGAATTATCTTCCTCGGGAAGCTCACCATTGTGACCAACTCTGTAGATAGCATCATCAATTCTCTGTGTTACAGCCTCTGCAGCAACAGGCTCGCAGTTTGCTGTGTCATTGAGGAGAGCAAGACATTCCTTGTATGCAGCAATAAGCTCATCCATATCTGCCTGTGAGCATTCAAGAACATTGCCTTCGATATCTGTTGTTGTACCGTTGCTGTAGTTCTTGATAAGAGCTTCTGCATCCTCAATTCTCCAACGGCGGATATCTCTTGTGTTACGGTTGCCGTTGAACTGTGGGAAGTTAGCATCATCATGAACGCTCTTGATTTCACCGGTGATAAGTCTGCCGATAAGAGAAATGATAACATCGTTTCTACCTACCTCGTGATACTGAGCATGGAAGAGCCATGTTGTTTCACGGAATGCACAATCTGTGATATCAATGCTGCCATCAGGAGAAATAACTCTTGTATCGTCAAAGAGGATATCATCAGGAAGCACTGTGCCTGCCTTTGCGTACATATCAGGCTCACCGAGTGTTGTTGAGTCAATATCAATGATACCATCACTGTTTGTGCTGTCAGATGATCTCATTGCACCGAAGAAGTTGTAATCCTGCTCTGCATAGCTAAGGTTGTAGCAAGCAACATTGTGAACAAGGTTGCCGTTAGTTGCTGCAAAGGACTTAAGATTATCTTTGAGGTTTACAGCAGCTGTGTGGAAACCATCAATCTTTTTCGCAAGGTCTGCGCAATCAGGGTCGCCCCAGATTTTGTCGTAGTACATTGCCTTAACATCATCAAAACGGTCAACGGGAACCATTGCCCAGAACTGAGGGCAGTAGAGCATAAGTGTGTCAACGATACCGTCAACTGCACCGGAAAGAAGTGAGTAAACAACTTCCTTAGGCATAATTTTAAGAGCGATGTTGATTATGTAACCGAGAGCTTTGTTATCAGCGTTGGTTTCCATAACCATTGGAAGGAAGTCGTTGAAGAAGAATGTTTCGTATTCAGGGTGCTCAGGATCATTGATCTTGAACTCTCTGAGGTAGAAGTCACCCATAACATCTGTGCCCTGGAGACAGGAAACAACGTTTACGATTCTGTTGATATCTGTGTAGCCTGTATCCTTGAAGAGCTCCATATAAGCTGTAAGGATGGTACCACCAAGAGAAATTGTAACGATGTTTACCTTTTCTGCACCCTGCTGATCTTTAACGAACTGGATATATTCATCAAGACCTCTTGCTGATTCAAGTGGATCACCAATGAGAGGGAATGCATAGAGATAGAGAAGATCTTCGTCAAGAACAGCCTCTGAAACAACCTGACCGGTTGTAACATCAATTGTGTCCTCTGTGAGGGTTTTCATTGGGATCATTCTGTAGAAATAATCTCTGTCATCCTCACTCATTTTTGCAACAGATGTTTCGTATCTGACAGTTTGAAGGTTGTTTACGGGTTCACCGTTCTTGTCAGAAGCCTGAACAGAGAAAACACCTTTAACTGTTTTAGCAACGCCCTTGCGAAGGTTACCGTCTTTGTCGTTCTGCTGGATAAGAGCAGTTGCAAGTGGTGCTGCAAGGTTGTTAACGATTGTTGGAACAAGTGTGCTTGAATCAATGATAAGAAGACCACCTGAAAGCTCTTCGCCGTTTGCATTGTATGCAGGATCACCATTTTCGTCAGCAAGATAAGAGATTGACTGGCTGATGCCGGGGATGATGATTGTAGGATAAACAGTTGAGTCCTGCTTTCCTGCAAGCAAAGGCTTTGAAGAACTTGAGAAGAAGTCTGGAGTGTTCTTCATAATGTCGATTGCTTCTTCAATGCTATCTGCGTTGAGAATAGCTGAAGCTGCTGGGTTTAAGCTGAATAAGCTTGTAATACCTACTGCGCCAACAGAAAGTGTTAAAACAACTGCAAGTGCAATAGCTATTATGCGTTTGCTTGTCTTTTTCATAGAAAAAGCTCCTCCTTAGGTTATAATACAGAAATAATATAACATAACTTCAAAAAAAAAACAATATATAATAACAATATATTATATAGATTTTTTCACCAAAAAGAAGTGCTGATATTTGTTGACATTGTCGTCAATTAAATATATAATCAAGCTATAAGTTTTGCATTTTTGAGCAGGAGAGAGAATTTATGGATTATATGATATTTCTTACAGCCTATATCGGGGCAATCATTTTTGTTTTCGGTGCGGTAATCGGAAGCTTTCTTAATGTGCTTATTTACAGACTTCCTATCGGTATGGATTTCAAAAAGGGAAACTCAATTTGCCCTAATTGTGAGCATAAGCTTAACTGGAAGGATTTATTTCCTCTTTTCAGTTGGATTTTCCTTGGCGGCAAGTGTCGTTATTGCAAAGCACCAATTTCAAAGCAATATCCGATAGTTGAAGCACTTAACGGTGCGGCCTATGTACTTTCCTATGTTTTCCTTTGTGGTGGCGAGGGGCTTGAAGGGCTCAATCTCAAGCTTGCAGGCTACATGATTGTTATGTCTGCACTTATTGTTGTTTCGTGGATTGATTTCAAGCACCAGATAATTCCAGATTCAATGTGGATAGCCATTCTCGTTGGTGGTATCTTAGTTGTTGGTGATGCTCTCATAACAGGTGAGTTTTCGAAGTCCTGGATTATTTCAAGAGTAATCGGTTTCTTTGCTGTTTCAGGCCTTTTCTTCATCATTGCGCTCGTTTCTGGTGGAAGAGCAATGGGTGGCGGCGATATTAAGCTTATGGCTGCTGTGGGCTTTGTACTCGGCTGGAAGGCCGTTATTATCGCATTGTTTATGAGTGCTGTTCTCGGTGTGATTTTCTCTGTTGGCAGAAAGCTTATTGCAAAAAAAGAGATGAAGGGTGTTATTCCTTTCGGTCCATTTCTTGCAATGGCTTCAGCGATATGTGCCTTTGTGGGCGAGCCTATATTCAATGCCTACCTTAATATGTTTAACATCTACATTTAAAAATTGAGAATTAAACTCCTTTGCACGGCATATTCTTTTATGAAAAAGATATTTGCAAAGGAGTTAACTTATGTTTGTGGTTTCTGTTTCATCAA
>JAFODQ010000080.1 GCA_017380615.1 Clostridia bacterium
AGCCGATTGGCCACGAAACCCAAATCCCTTGCTCACCCATAACAGGTGAAAGCACATAAGCAAGAATTACTCGCAGCACCAAATCTGTAAAGGTTGCCACCATAAACAGCCTCATTGAACCAGTGCCACGTAAAATACCGTCTCCCACAAGCTTCACACCAATAAAGCAATAGAAGGGAGAAACTGTTTTCAGAAACGCCGAGCCTGCCTCAATTGTCTTTATTCCTTCATCTCCATTGGTAAAAAGTGCCATAAGCTCATTATTAAAAATGAGATAGCACGCTGCAAAAACACACCCGGTAGCAATCGCCATAAGCGAGCCATATTTCATTGCCTCACGGATTCGTTTTGGCTTATTTGCACCCACATTTTGTGCTGTAAATGATGAAACACCATTCCCGAAGGTATAAAGAGCGTTAAGAGTGAAGGTGTTAAGCTTCATTGCCGCAGAGAAACCTGCAATAACCGATGCCCCAAAGCCATTTATAAGCCTTTGGATAAATACATTACCCACAGAAACAAAGCTCTGTTGGAGCACGCTTGGGATGGAAATTCTGCAAATCTTCCCTAATATTGAAACGGAGAAAAGCTTTGCCCTGCCCTGTGTTTCAAGTTTTTTTAATCTGAAAAGAAGTGTTATAACAGACATCACTCCCGCAAGACCCTGTGCAATAAAGGTAGCCCAGGCGACACCTGCAACCCCCATATCAAGAAATACAACAGCCACATAGTCAAGCACCACATTTAGAATTGAAGAAAAAATCAAGAAATACAATGAAGTTTTTGAATCTCCGAGAGATGTAAATATTCCATTTGTAATATTATAGATAAAAAGAAAAATAAAGCCACCCGTGTAGATTGCAAGATAAAGAGCAGCTTCACCAAAAATCTCCGAGGGAGTATCTACCAATCGAAGCAACACAGGAGTAAAAACAACTCCCAGGGTTGTGAGAAATCCCCCCAAAACAAAACAAGAAATCAGCGAGGTTGAAGCAGAGGTTTTAACCTTTTTGTAATCACCACCACCAAAATATTGTGATATAACAACACCTGAGCCGATATTGCAGCCGAAGGCAACAGCATTGAAAAGATTCGTGATTGGATAAGATGCACCCACAGCAGCAAGAGCAGCTTCACCTACAAAGCGCCCCGCAATAACACTGTCTGCAATATTATAAAATTGTTGGAAAATCACGCTGATAAAAAGAGGAAGGGTAAATTTGAGCAGAACCCTACCACTTTTGCCGACAGTTAAATCCTGAACCATAATAAATCATAACTTTCTTTGCTTTTAAATATATTCTAATAAATTATTATATCTATATTTTAAAAAAAGTAAAGAAGGAGGATAAATTTTGCAAGGAATATTAAGCTCAATAGGTGGTGTGCTATGGGGTGCGCCAATGCTCATTTTATTTCTCTTTACCGGCACACGCCTTACACTGAAAAGTGGTTTCCTTCAATTCAGACACCCTTTGCTTATAGGGAAGACCTTCTTTTCATCGTTTTTTAAAAAGAAAATCAAGGGAGAAATATCCCCATTTTCTGCTGTTTGTTCCGTTTTGGGCGCTTGTCTTGGCACGGGGAACATTGTTGGTGTGGCAACAGCAGTTTGCTCAGGTGGACCCGGCACAATATTCTGGATGGTTTTCTCATCGTTTTTTTCCATGATGATCGCTTATGGAGAAAATTATCTTGGTGATATTTACACACGCCGTTTCAGCTTTCAAAAAAACACAACAGGTGCATTTTCATACATAAAAAACGGAATAGATATGCCGCGGCTTTCCCGTATATACGCATTTCTCGGATTGATGTCTGCACTGGGCATGGGAAATATGGCACAAAGCAATTCCATTGGAGATACTCTCTCGCAGAGCTTCAATATTCCCCTCGTGGTTATCGGCATCGTAATAGTTGTGCTGTGCAGTATTATTCTTCAAAGGGGACTTAAAAGAATTGCACGACTGCAGACCATTGCAGTCCCCCTTGCTGTGACATTCTATTTTGTAATCAGCATTGCTGTTTTAATTAAATTCCGGAACAATATCATTGCGTCCGTCAAACTTATCCTTCACGAAGCCTTCACCCCCAAAGCATTTGGTGGTTTCGGCATATATAAGGCAATGCGATATGGTATCTCAAGAGGTGTGTTTTCCAATGAGGCAGGACTCGGTTCCTCCACTCTGCTTCACGCTCAGGCAGACAGCGAATCACCCGAAGCTCAAGGTATATTTGCTATATGCGAGGTGTTTATTGACACTGTTTTCATGTGTGGACTTACCGGCCTTGTGATTACTGTAAGCACTACACAATCAGACCTGTTCGGGACTCAATTATCTGCTGCAGCTTATTCAGCCATTGGCAATATAGGAACAAACGGAATAAGCCTTCTCACAGCAATCTTTGCTTTTCTATCACTTGCCAGCTGTTCCTTTTACGCAGAAAAGAGCTTCCAGTATCTGTTCGGAGACAGACACACAAAGCTCTTTCGGACAATGTATATAATCATTGCATTCACGGGAGCTGTATGCTCCCCGCAGATAATATGGGAAATTGCAGATATCTGCAATGGTCTTATGGCAATACCAAATCTTTTCGCGCTGAATTGTCTTATAAAAGAAATATATTACCCACAAAAATCACATCATTCGCTCCTGACATAATAGCTTCCGGGGACCTCTCCCACAATAATGGTTTCCACAAGAATTATTGTTTCATCCACACTTTCATTAAGGTGGCACATACCCATATAAGCATGAGCAGATGCCGTTACATTGAGATATATTGTGTGACGGGTCTGGTTTATCCCGGCACTTTCAAACCTTGAAATAACATCCGTAACGGCAAACCCATAGATTGTGGCAGGCACATCTATACACGCCCCTCTGCCATTGAAAAATGACCCACCTATTATTGAACCGATGGGTATTGGCACTACGGTTTCCGTGAAGTTGGAAAGCTTATCAGAGCAGCCATCGGAAATATCTGCCTTGTAGCCATTGATATATGTACTGTTAAGTGTTATGGCTGCAATTGTTCCGTCGGGATTCTTTTCAATGTTCACCATCTTACCATATTGAACCCCTAACTGATCAACCATATCATTTACAGTACCATCCAGCACATTAGACAGAGTGTTTTTAAGAGCGTTACCACCGACCGTCTGTATAACAGGTCTCATGCGTATATCACAAAGAACAGTTATAATGGAAATAATCATAAGCACCGAAACCATTCTGAAAAGGATGGTTTTTGTTTTGCTTGCGGGAATATATCTTTTCGCCCTGATAGGCGGCGTTCTGCGCAGCCTTGGTTTAAAATACAGCCTTATCATATAATATCACCATTATATTATATGTATAATATCTTCAGTCGATAATAAAATAAGGTCGGGATCTCTCCCGACCTTATAATTTATCCTTCAGTTCAGCGTTTGATAAGCAAACCATCTTCGAAGCCACTGTATCTTCCACCATCAACAGCTCTTACAGTATATCTGTAGTAGCCAGTTGAATCACCGATGGTTGTGTCAACAAAGCTTGTGCCCTTCACTGTTGTTACATATACCCATGACTGACCAACGCCACGACGGTAAACTCTGTAGGAATCTGCACCACTTACTGAGTTCCATGTAACCTTAACACCATTTGAAGAATTAGCAACACTCTTCATTTTTGGTGCTGCAACATACTTTGTAAGAAGACCATCTTCAAAGTAGCTGTAGTATCCGTCTATTGCTCTTACTGTGTATCTGTAATAATTACCAGACAGTGCCTTTGTATCAACAAAGCTTGTGCCTGTAACTGTTGCAATGCAAGCCCAGCTTCCGCCTGCGCCACGACGATAAACCTTGTAGGTTTTTGCGTTGCTGATAGCTGACCATGTAACCACAACACCATTTGCACCGTTTGTTACGCCTGTAACATGTGGTGTTGCAACTCTCTTAATGTAAAGACCATTTTCAAATCCACTGTATCCTGCAGCATTTGTTGCTCTTACAGTATATCTGTAATATTTACCGGTCTGAGCCTTTGCATCAACATAGCTTGTGCCCTTAACTGTTGTGAGATATGTCCATGATTTTTCACCAGCACCACGTCTGTAAACTCTGTAGCCATTTGCACCTGAAACTGCTTCCCAAGTAAGAACGAGGCCTTCGTTTCTGTTTCTGAGAAGGAGAAGCTTTGGTGTGGCAGGCTTTGCAGATGTGTTCTGATTGTTACCGTTATTATTTGAACCGCCCTGATTGTTATCTTCTGGTGTTACTACTGTGCCGCCCTGATTAGGCTGCTGCTGTGAATTTGTGTCTCCACAGCCTGTGCAAGTGCCATCAACATAGTTGTGGCCTGTTGCAGTAAGTGTTGTCACTGCGCCTATAAACTGACCACAAACAGCACACTTGTTTCCTTCCTTACCGTCTGCTGTACATGTTGGCTCAATTCTTACGGGCTGTGAATACATTACATGCTCGCCTACTGTGCTTTCAATGTAGGAATCTCCACACTTTGAGCATGTATGCTGGATCTTACCATTTTCAAGACAAGTTGCATCTTTAATCTTAACTGCAACATATTCGTGATCTGTTGCAGCAATTACTTCCGTGTAGAAATCCTTACAGCCTGCATTCTGGCAAGTGAATGTCTTAACGCCATCCTCTGTACATGTTGCTTCTTTTGTTACAACACCTTTATCGTAGTTATGACCTATTGCAGGGATAACCTCAACCTCTCTGTGGAGGCAGCCTGCATTCTGGCACTTAAACACCTTTTCGCCATCATCTGTGCAGGTTGCAGCCTTTGTGATTGTGCCGTTATCCATATTATGATTGAGCATTGGAATTACTTCATCATAATACTCGA
Source organism: Clostridia bacterium (assembly GCA_017380615.1). Taxonomy (GTDB): domain Bacteria; phylum Bacillota; class Clostridia; order Oscillospirales; family Acutalibacteraceae; genus DTU089. The sequence goes on from JAFODQ010000080.1 coordinate 4,863, forward strand.
GACATCCGGCATTCTGACAAGAGTAACGCATTGTACCGTCTGCATCGCACTTTGGAGCCACAAGAACTACACCTGTATCAAACTTGTGCTTAAGTGCAGGAATAACCTCTGTGTAAGAATCTGAACAACCGTTTCTTGTGCAAGTGAATGTCATTACACCAGCTTCGTCGCAGGTTGCCTTCTTTGTAACAACACCATCATCATAATCATGACCGAGTGCGTCGATTATTGCTGTTTCATACACAAAATCACAAGCAGAGCAAACGAGCTCCTTTGTACCGGTTGCAAGACAAGTTGCAGAAACTGTTTCCTTCCATGTTTTTGAACCGACATGAATAGGCTCAACTTCAATTCCACGAGTTTTTGCATAGTCAACAACCGAAGAATCACAAGAAGTTTTGATAACAAGATCGTCTGAACAGTTATTAAATGCATTTGCACCGATTGTTGTTACGCTATCAGGTATTGTCACCTTTGTGATGTTTGCACATCCGATGAATGCGTCATCAGCAATTACCTCAACAGCACCCGGAATCTCAACCTCACCAGTCTTGCCTGCAGGACAAGCAATAAGTGTTGTGAGACCGATATCATAGAGGATACCATCCTTGCTGTAGTAAACATCGTTCTTGCCATCAACATTGATTGCTGTAAGTGATGCACAATTTGTGAAAGCACCGTTCTGTACCTCTGTAACATCTGCAGGAATAGCAATTACCTGAAGAGCAGTTGAATCAAATGCTGAATCTCCTATTACACGAAGAGATGTTGGCAATGTAATTGCAGAAAGAGCAGAACAGCCCTTGAATGCATTCTTGCGGATTTCCTGAACACCCTCAGCAATCTCAATTGAGCTGAGAGCTGAACAGTTCATAAACATACCTTCGCTAAAGGTTTTCATTGTGCTTGCAATTTCAACAGCTGCCAATGAAGAGCATCCATTGAAAGCATACGCACCAATTTCGTCTGCATTATGACCGATGTATGCTGTTGTTGCACTGCTGCAGCCTGCAAAAGCCTGATCGCCAACCCTTTCTGTGCTGTCAGGAACAACGATTGTGTTAAGCTTTGCACAATTGAAGAAAGCAAGTTCACCGATTTCAACAACACTGTCCGGAAGAACAGCTGCTTCGAGTGCTGAACAGCCCTCAAACATACCATAGCCGATGCTCTTAACACCATTTGGAATGTTTACTGTTTTAAGGCTTGTGCATCCCTTGAAAATATTAACACCAACATTTGCAAGGTTATAGCTGAGTGTGATTGTTTCAAGTGCAGTACAGCCATAGAAAGCATAATCGGACAATGTAACTATGCCCTGATCAAGCTTAATATTTTTAAGTGCGGTACAGCCATCGAATGCATGAGCACCGATAATTTCAAGATAAACACCCTTGCTTACATCAACCTCTGCGAGATTGTAGCAATCATAGAATGCGTAAGCAGGAATTTCTGCGAGCATACACTCTGTTGCGCCAGGACCCGGCTTAAGTTCAACCTTAAGAAGTTTTTCTGCAAAATGTGTCCATGATACCGTACCCGGATAATCATAGAGACAAAGAGTACCATCATCGAAGAATTCCCAGGCAAGAACTCTTTCAGATGGGTCTTCAGCGTTGGCTGTGTCCGGTGTGTAACCAAACTGCAACACTGTTGCTGCTGATGTCACAACTGTGAGGCAGGAAAGGCTACCCACGATGAGCATCACAGCGAGAAGGAACGATAAAAATTTTGTTCTCTTCAAGTAAAACACCCTTTCGAATAAGACTTGATGAAGTATCTCATCAGGACAGTATTATACTTATAATACTACATAGTCTATTCTAGTATAATTTTACCACTTTGTCAACGATAAAAAAGACAAAATTATGCAAAAGAATGCAAAAAAACAACCCAAATAAATTTTCAGGTTGTTTTTTGAAAAATGATATTTAATTATGACTGATAACCAAGCTCAAAGGCCTTAAGATTAAGCTCAAGGAACTTTGGCGGAACGCATGATTTCACAGCCTCAAGCCAGATTTCCTTGTCAATATCGGTATTCTTTGCCATGGCACCGATAAGCACCACGTTCACAGCCTTTGCAGAGCCTGCCTCAACAGCGAGAGGAAGTGCATCAAGCTGCTGAACCTCTGCCCCTGCCGCCCTTACATCTGCAAGGACATTTTCAGGATAAACACTGTCACCAATAACCACTGACATAGGGTCAATTTTCTGTGTGTTTACGATAACCTTACCGTCAGTTTTAAGGCAAGGAAGCCACCTTGCGGCCTCAAGCTGTTCAAAGGCAAGAATAAGATCTGCCTCACCCTCACCGATCACAGGTGAATAAACCTTTTCACCATACTTAACATAGGTTACAACAGAGCCACCACGTTGACTCATTCCGTGAACCTCAGAAACCTTAACATCATAGCCCTTGGAGAGGAGAGCGCTACCTAAAATCCGGCTCGCAAGGAGTGTTCCTTGACCACCTACACCAACAATCATTATTGCTTTGTTCATTATATGCTCCCCCTTTCTTATTCAATGGCACCGAACTTGCAAAGCTGTGAGCAGACATTGCAGCCGAGGCACTGTGTGAAATCGATTTCAGCCTTGCCATCCTTCATGCTGATAGCAGGACAGCCGATTTTCATACACATTTTGCAGGACTTACATTTATCTTTATTCACCTTGAGCGGTGGATTGTGTTTAACTGTTTTGAGAAGAGCACAAGGTCTTCTTGAAATAACAACAGCCGGTGCTTCAAGTGAAAGTGCCTTACCGATTGTTTCATAGCATTCATCAAGATTATATGGATCAACAACAAATACATTGTTGATTCCGATTGCTTCACAAAGCTTTTCAAGGCTGACAGCAGCCGCAGGCTCACCTTTTATATTGAAGCCCGTTGTTGGGTTCTGCTGATGACCAGTCATACCTGTGATGCTGTTATCAAGAATGATTGTAACAGAATTGCTGTTATTATACGCAATGTCAATAAGACCTGTTACACCTGAATGAATGAAGGTTGAGTCACCTATAACTGCAACGCATTTTTTTGCATTATCAGGGTCAGCAAGGTTTCTGCCGTGAAGACCTGAAACACTACCACCCATACAGAGAACAGTATCAATCATGCCAAGTGGCTTTGATGCACCGAGAGTATAGCAACCAATGTCACCACTTACTGTTACATTGAGTCTCTTAAGTGAATAGAAAAGACCTCTGTGAGGACAACCTGCACAAAGAACAGGTGGTCTTGCAGGAATCTGTGTATCAGCCTTAAGTGAAGCTGTTGATTCACCAAGAATCACCTTTCTGATAAGACCCTGTGAATATTCACCCTGAAGAGTGAATTTCTCCTTACCGATAACATCAAGACCAAGCTTTCTGCAATGAGTCTCAATGAAATCATCAAGCTCTTCAAGAACATAAACAGTGTCACATTCCTTACAGAAATCTTCTATGAGCTTTGTCGGAAGAGGATATACACAGCCCAGCTTGAGATAAGAAGCCTTATCCCCCAATGCTTCCTTTGCGTATTCATAACAGATACCTGCTGTGATTACACCGATTTTCTTATCGTTATATTCAACGCTGTTAAGGCCTGCTTCAACAGCCTCTGTTTCACAATATTCAACCTGCTTGAGCACTCTTTCTTCAACAACAACATGCTTAACCTTTGCGTTTGCAGGAACCATAACATATTTCTGTGGATTCTTCTCGTATGCCTTAAGCCCGTTATCTGCTCTTTCGCCCACATCAGCAAGGCTTCTTGAGTGAGAAACTCTTGTGGTAAGACGAAGAAGCACTGGTGTATCAAAGCGCTCTGAAAGCTCGAACGCCATCTTAGAATATTTCAGACATTCATCGGAATCTGCAGGCTCAAGCATCATAATCTTTGATGCCTGTGCATAGTGTCTGCTATCCTGCTCGTTCTGTGAGGAGTGCATACCAGGGTCGTCTGCAACAACAATAACCATACCTGCGTTTACACCTGTATAGCTTGATGTGAAGAGCGGGTCTGCTGCCACATTGAGACCAACATGCTTCATTGCACAGAAGGATCTTGCACCTGCAACTGCAGCACCAAATGCAACCTCACAAGCAACCTTCTCATTTGGTGCCCATTCACTTACAATTTCATCATATGTTGATATAAACTCGGTAACCTCTGTGCTTGGTGTACCGGGATAGCTTGATGCGACTCTGCAGCCACCTTCATAAAGACCACGGGCAACAGCCTCGTTACCCAATAAAAGCTTTTTCATATTGATACCTCTTAAATTTTTTTGATTTCGTTCTGCTTTGCAACAACACTCTCACCACAGTAAAGCTGGCGAAGCTTAGGCTTCTCAATTTTACCCGTTGGGTTTCTTGGTACATCTGCAAGAATAATCCTTCTTGGTCTCTTATACCTTGGAAGGTCATAACAGAAATCGTTCACTTCCTCTTCTGTGAGAGTATATCCTTCCTTAACCTCGATAATTGCTGCTGCAATTTCACCGAGTCGTGCATCAGGCAGACCAATAACAGCAACATCCTTTACAGCATCATTTTTACGGATAAAGTCCTCAATCTGCACAGGATAAAGATTTTCACCACCTGAGATGATAACATCCTTCTTACGGTCAACAAGAAAAATAAAGCCGTCCTCATCCTCCTGCGCCATATCTCCTGTGTAAAGCCAACCATCCTGCAAAACATCGTTGGTTGCTTTTTCATCCTTATAATAACAAAGCATTACGCCGGGACCCTTTACTGCAAGCTCACCGACATCACCCTTGGGAACAGTATTTCTGTGCTCGTCGCAGATTTTAACCTCCCAGCCGAAGCCTGCTTTACCGATTGCGCCTACCTTATGAACATTTTCAACGCCAAGATGCACACAACCGGGGCCGATGGACTCACTAAGTCCATAGTTGGTATCGTATTTGTGGTGTGGGAAAATATCCAGCCAACGCTTGATAAGGCTTGGTGGAACAGGCTGTGCGCCAATATGCATAAGCCTCCACTGAGAAAGCTGATAATCAGCTAAATCCACCGTGCCACTGTCAATTGCATCAAGAATATCCTGTGCCCACGGAACAAGAAGCCACACTATTGTGCACTGTTCCTCACTTGCTGTTTTAAGAATCAGCTCCGGCTTTGTGCCTTTGAGAAGAACAGCCTTACTACCTGCCACAAGAGAACCGAACCAATGCATTTTTGCACCTGTGTGATAAAGGGGTGGGATACAAAGAAAAACATCATCTCTGCCCTGTGAGTGGTGATTCTGCTCTGTCAGGGCTGCATGAACAAGGCTCTTGTGAGCGTGAAGAATCGCTTTCGGAAAGCCTGTTGTGCCTGAAGAAAAGTAAACAGCAGCTTCGTCCTCATCGGAAATTTCAATTCCCGGAGCATGAGTTGAGCAATATGTAACAAGTCTGTCATAGCTCTCTGCAAAGGTAGGACAATCCTCACCAACATAGAAGGTATATTTAACATTTGGAATTCTGTGTGCAATTTCCTCAACACGGCCTGTGAATTCAGGACCGAAAACCAAAACATCACTATCAGAAAGATTAAGGCAATATTTGATTTCATCCGCTGTGTAGCGATAGTTAAGAGGAACAGCAAGAGCACCTGTTTTGAGAATACCGAAATAAATGGGAAGCCATTCGATTCCGTTCATGAGAAGAATGGCGACTCTGTCCCCTTTCTTGATACCTCTTGAAAGAAGAAGGTTTGCAAAGCGATTTGCTCTTTTATCAAACTCGCCCCAGGTAAGCTCTGACCTTCCCACATTGAATGGGTTTGTCTCAATAAGAGAATATTCACGCCATGTCTGGCGGTTCTTCCCCTGCATTTCAGGATTGATTTCGACAAGAGCAACCTCATTTCTGTAGTTGTTTGCGTTAATCACAAGAAAATCTGTAATTGGCAATTTCATTCATCCTTTATATCTGAAATTTCTTACAAAAAAACAGCCCGTCCTTTGTCACCAAAGGACGGGTATAACCCGTGTTACCACCTTTATTCGTGAACTGCTCACACAATCCACCTCAGGGAGTCTGAAACTCCAACGCTTTAACGGGCGCACACGTCGCAGCCTACTTAATTTCAGTGCGAAGCTCCGAGATGTATTCACAACGCCACTCTTATGGTCTTGCAGCTACCGACCACTCTCTGAAAAGGTTGAGCTTTGCTACTTGTTCTCTTCATTGCTTTTCATAATATGGCAGAAATTATAACATAACCCACATATAAAAGTCAACCATATAATTTTACTAAATTAAGGTTGTTATATGGTCTCAAGATATGGCAGTACTTCAAACTCCTCTGTAGGGCTGTTGTTCCTGAGATATAACGGATGGTGCGGGTGCCCCTTAACTGAGCGTTTGCCAACAGTAAACCATTTTGCACCATATTCGTTTCCTATGCTGACCATCTCTCTGACACAATCCACAAGGTAGGGTCTTTTCTCAATAATTGTGCCCCAGGCTGCCCACACAGCAGGTGTGTTCCCCTCTGCATAAGAAGAGAGTACATATCTGAAGGCCTCCATATTTTCACGGTGAAGGCACTCATTGAAGGAATCATCCATATCCTCGGGCTTTGTTGCTCTCTGGGCATAGACATTGAACATTATGAAGCTGTCATATCCATTGAAACGAGCAGTGCGCTCAACTGATTTAAGAGTATTGTCCAGATCATCGGGCCTTGCTGTGGAGGGATTTATGCCTATACAGATAAGCGGATTCTCTCCCCTTGTGCCTAATATGTATCTATATTCCGTATAAGCATTGGGAATATAAAGCCATTTCTCCCGGTCATATTCAAAAGAGCCTTCGGCTTCACTCGCAAGCGCCTGGCTGAAGGTCATAATTTCAAGCTTGGTTGTTTCACATTGGGGAATGTGCATTTTTCTCACCCTCACATCGTTCTTTGGATATTATTATATTATCTTCTTTTAATTATTTCAATAAGATTTTAATATACTATATAACTTGACTATTTTATTTCTCACATATATAATTATAGTAGTGAAATTTTGACCACAAGGAGAGATACATATGTTTCATTCGATGAAAATTGCAGGACTTGAAAGACAGCTTCCCCTCTGCCCTCTCAACGAAAAGCTTATGATTGCAGGCTTTGTTATGTTTGGCGATGCTGAGCTTACCGTTGCTTGTGCAGATGAGCTTCTCAGAAAGGCTCCTGATTTTGATTACATCATCACAGCCGAAGCAAAGGGCATCCCCCTTGCACACGAAATGTCACGCCAGAGCGGCAAGAAATATTTCGTAGCAAGAAAGAAGCCAAAGCTTTATATGACAGGTGTTTTTGATGTTACTGTTAACTCAATCACCACAGAGGGCGAGCAGCACCTTTACCTTGACACTGCAGAAGCAGAGCTTATGAAAGGAAAGAAGGTTATCATCGTGGATGATGTTATCTCCACAGGCGAAAGCCTCAAGGCTGTGGAAAAGCTCATTGCCATGGCAGAGGTTGATTATGCAGGTGCTCTCGCTGTGCTTGCTGAGGGTGATGCCGCTGAGCGCACAGACATCATCTATCTTGAAAAATTACCTCTCTTTGATTCGGAAGGAAACGCTTTATAATGGCAGGAAAACTTTATATTGTGGGCACTCCCATCGGCAATCTTGGTGACTTTTCTCCCCGAGCTGTGGAGATATTGTCCTCCGTGGATTTTATTGCAGCAGAAGATACACGCGTTACAATAAAATTGCTTAATCACTTTGGTATCAAAAAGCCTATGGTGAGCTACTATGAGCACAACCGTACAGAAAGAGGTGCTGTTCTTATTGAACGACTCCTCAATGGTGAAAGCTGTGCTCTTGTGTCCGATGCCGGTATGCCTATTATATCCGACCCGGGCGAAGACCTTACATTAAGGTGTCACGAAAACGGAATTACCGTGTGTGCTGTGCCCGGTCCATGTGCATTTGTTACAGCCCTTGCTGTTTCAGGCATGCCCTCAGGCAGATTCACCTTTGAAGGCTTCCTCACTGTTACAAAACAAAACAGAAGAAAGCACCTGGAGGAGCTTGTGAATGAAAAGAGAACAATGATTTTCTACGAAGCGCCCCACAAGCTCTACAACACCCTTGCTGATATGCTCCAGTACTTCGGCGACAGAAACATTGCTCTTGTAAAAGAGCTTACAAAAATCCACGAGAACGTTGAAAGAACAACACTCTGTGCTGCATGTGAAAAATACAAGGAGACTACACCAAAGGGTGAATTCGTACTTATTGTTGAAGGCAAGCCCGAAGAAGAGGAAGAAGAAATCACCTTGGAGGCTGCAACAACACTTGCTTTGAAGCTTGTTGAGGACGGTGCATCAAAAAACGAAGCAGCCAAAGAGATTGCAAAGAAAACCGGCTTGAAGAAAAGTGACATTTACAAAACACTACAGGAGTGATTCTGATGATTTTCGGTGTACAGTGGTACTACTGGCTAGTTCTCGCAATTGCGATTATCGTTGCGATAGTGGCTTGGTCCAAGGCTCTTGGTGCATCAAGAGCACGGCGTGAAAAACTTAAAAAGGAAGCAGCAATCTGGAAACGTGATTATGAGCTTCGTGAAAAATATTCTGTTCTCACAGAAGAAAAATTCCGTGAATGCGATAATCTCAACCTTCTCCATGCTGTTGCTATGAATATTCAGGTTCAGCTTGAAAATGCTATTGATATGAACAAGTCTTTTGACGAGCTGCCAACCGAAAAGAAACATATTTATGCTCTTGAATATTTCGACGAGGATGCAAAGGAATCTCTCTCAGCCTTCTTCAAAAACAATGGTGCTCCCCTTGTGCCCAACATTCTTCAGGCACTTGCAGCAATCGGTGAAACAGAGGTTTTCAAGCTGACAGAGAAAATTTATCCGATGTATGACCCTGACAGTGAGGTTTCTATCGATTATGCTGTAATCCAAAGGGTTGACGAGCAGTTTATGGAAATTTACGATTCCCGTAAATTCTGCCTTGCTGCAGCTGAATATATAAAAAAAAACAAAGATATATTTTTATCTACTTCAAATTAAGGAGAAACAAATATGGCAGTTAAATTTTACTTATCCGCATTTGCAGATGAAGCAGGTGGCGGAATAATCGAGCAAATTGATGCTCTTAAGGCACACGGAATGACTCACATTGAGCCAAGAGGTCTTGATCACGGAAACATCTCACTTTACACCGTTGAGCAGGCAAAGGAGCTCAAAAAGGTTCTCGATGACAACGGAATCGGTGTTTCCGCAATCGGATCTCACTACGGAAAGATTGAAATCACAGATGATTTCGCACCTCATTTCGAGGATTTTAAAAACTGCGTTGAGGTTGCAAACATCCTCGGCACAGAGCGTATCAGAATGTTCAGCTTTTTCTTCACAAAGGGACAGAGCCTCACAGAATACCGTGACGAGGTTTTTGAGAGACTTGACAAGATGTGCACATACTCTTTAGAAAATGGTATCTGGTGCTGTCATGAAAACGAGAAGGATATCTATGGTGACACTGCCGAGCGTTGCCTTGAAATATACAAGTGCTTTGAAGGAAAAATAAAAGGCATATTCGACCCTTCAAACTTCATTCAGTGCGACCAGCAGATTCTCCCTACATACGAGCTTCTTAAGGATTACATCGATTATTTCCACATCAAGGATTGCTTGTATGATGGTGGCAAGGTAAGACCCGCAGGTCTCGGTGATGGTCACATTGTGGAGCTTCTCGAAAAATTCGCAAACGATAAAGATGGTGAGCATTTCCTCACACTTGAGCCACACCTTAAGGTGTTTGATGGCCTTGCAGCACTTGAAAATGAGGGAGGCACTGCAGATCAGCTCAAGGACGATTTTACTTATCCGACAAACCGTGCTGCATTTGACGCAGCGGCAGATGCTCTGGATGTTTGTCTTGAAAAAGCAGGTTTAAATACTATAACTGTAAGAAACTGAAAAGGAGTTTAAAAACTATGTTTAAACACGAAAATCTTAAAGGCAGAGTTGCAGTAATCACCGGTGGCGGTGGTGTTCTTTGCGGAGGATTCGCAAAAGACCTTGCTCGTCAGGGCGTTAAGGTTGCTGTGCTGGACCTGAGACTTGAAGCAGCACAAAAGGTAGCAGACGAAATCAAGGCAGAGGGTTTTGAAGCTATCGGCGTTTCTTGTAATGTTCTTGAGAAAGAAAGCCTTGAGGCCGCAAGAGAAGAAATCAACACTAAGCTTGGTACATGCGATATTCTTATAAATGGTGCCGGCGGAAACCACCCAAGCGGCAACACCACAAAAGAAAAATTTGAAATGTGCGACCTCGAAAACAAAGCAGAGGATGTTAAGACCTTCTTCGACCTTGATCCCAAAGGCATTGAGTTTGTTTTCAACCTCAATTTTCTTGGTACACTTATTCCGACACAGGTTTTTGCCAAGGATATGATTGGCAAGGAATATGCAACAATCATCAACGTTTCTTCAATGAATTCCTACAAACCACTCACCAAAATCCCCGCATATTCAGCAGCAAAGGCTGCTATCTCAAACTTCACACAGTTTATGGCTGTTCATTTCTCCGAGGTTGGTTTAAGAGTAAACGCTATTGCTCCCGGTTTTTTCTCCACAAACCAGAACAAAGCACTTCTTTACAATGAGGATGGCTCGCTCACCCCAAGAAGCGAGAAAATTCTCACTCACACACCTCTTGGAAGATTTGGTGTACCTGAGGATTTAACAGGCACTCTCCTCTTCCTTTCAGACGAAACTTATTCAAAATTTATGACAGGTGTTGTTATTCCTGTTGACGGCGGCTTCTCTGCATATTCCGGTGTGTAAAAAACATTTAAAACTCATACAAAACAAAATCACCGATGGATTTTACTCCATCGGTGATTTTTTAGTTTTTTCTTATTCAGCTGAGGTTGTATCTTCCTTTGCTGTCTTTTCTGCAAGTGCTTCTTTAATCTTATTCTTTTCGATTATTTCAGCCTGAATCTTTTTCTGCTTTTTGTTATAGATAACAAATGCAATCACGCCGATTACCACAACTGCAATTACAATAATTACAAATGTGCCGGCTGAGCCTCCACCATTTTCTACAGGTGGAACAGAATCAAAGCTGAAATAGAAGCAACCATCAAATGCATTATCCTCATAGTCTGTGAGGTTGCTGTGAACAATGAATTCACGAAGATTATCGCAGGATGCGAAGCTGTAGCTACCAACATCTCTTGCATTCTCAAAGAGCTCAATTGCTGTGATGCTATCGCAGTCATAGAAAGCTTCTGCACCGATATTGATAAATGCAGGGTGGAAAACAACATCTGTAACTGCATCACAGTTATAGAATGCCTTATCAGCAATGTTGATTACCGTTTCAGGAATAACATAATCGCCCTCTTTACCTGCAGGGAAGATTGCAATTGTGTCAAACACCGGCTCTTCATCACCGTTTGCAACAAGAACAACACCATCAAGTGACTGGAATTTTTCATTGCCTTCAGCAACATTAATTGCCTTGAGTGCTGTACAACCATAGAAGGAAACAGCATCGACTGCCTGTACCGTTGCAGGAAGTGTAATTTCAGAAAGAGCTGTACAATCCACGAATGCATACTGCTCAATTTCCTCAACTGCACCTAAATCAACCTTTGCTAACTTCGCGCAGCCTGCAAACGCATCTGCTGAAACAACCTTTACTGATGCCGGGATAACGATTGAGGCAAGTGCTGAGCATCCCTTGAAGGTTGCAGCTTCAATTTTTTCAATTTTACCTGCTGTTGAAAGGTTTACTGTTGCAAGTGCTGCTGCATCACGGAATGCACCTGCACCGATATAATTAACGCTGTCAGGAACTGTGATAAGATTGAGACCTGACTTTGCAAAAGCATTGTCACCGATAACCTCTACTGTTCTTGGAATTGAGAAGCTCTTAACAGCAGGATTATTTACTGCATTTGCAGCAATTGCCTTTGTGCCATCCTTAACTGTTACATTTGCAACAAGACCATTCACCTTATAAAGAACAGGACCAGCATAAACAACACCATTCTGTGCGCCATACCAGGCTGTTGCATCAAGAGCATTGCCATTGATATATCTGAGAGTTGCAGGGAATGTGATTGCTGAAACATTCTTGGCAATTGTGAATGCACCCTCAGCAATTACCTCTGTATCGTTTGCGATTGCAAGTGATGTGAGATTCTTATTACCAACAAAAACAAGTGTCTTTCCGTCTGCTGAATAAATTGCATCACCAACAGCCTTGAGATTTTTATTGTTACCATCAACAGTAACCTTTGCGAGTGCTGTGCAGCCCTCGAATGCATTACCATTGAATGCTTTCATTGATTCAGGAAGGTTAACAGCAACAAGAGCTGTACAGCCTGCGAAAGCTTTGTCGCCTAATTTTTCAACATTATTACCAAGATACAAATCTGTGAGAGCTTTATTACCACTGAATGCCTCTGCATTGATTTTTGCAACGCCATTGCCAGTGTTAACACTCTTGAGAGCAGCGTTCTTAAATGCTGCATTTGCAATTTCCTTAACTGAATCAGGAATCTTGATTTCTGCAAGAGCAGCACATCCGCTGAATGCTTCTGCTCCGATGTATGTAAGTGTATCAGGAAGTGAAATCTTCTGAAGCTTTGCTGCATTCTTAAAGGCTGCATGCTCAATCTTGGAGATTTTACTAGTAACCAAATCGATGTTTGCAATCTGAGAATTCTCAAATGCTGAAACGCCGATTCTTTCAAGATTGTTATTCTCAGCGAACGCAAGCACTGAAACTGTGCTGCCATAGAATGCCTTATCGCCAATTTCGTTCACTGATTCAGGAATATCGTATTTATCGTCTGTTAACTTAGCCTGAGGGAAGAAGATGAGCTTGTTTGCCTTCTTGTTGAAAAGAACGCCATCTATTGCAGAAAACTCCTTATTCTTATCAGAAACCTCAAAGCCTTCAAAGCTCTTGATGTTAAGGAATGTGTTTACGCCGATGGAAGCCATATTCTTATCAAAAGAGATAGATTTAAGCGCTGTGCCCTGGAAAGCATAGTCGCCGATATCTGAAATTGTTTCACAAAGCTTAACCTCAGAGAGTGCAATACAATCACTGAAGGCTTCATATCCGATTGCCGCAAGAGTTGACTCGGAGAAGTCAATAGCTGTAAGAGAGATACAGCCCTTGAAAGCACCTGACTCTACAACACCAAGTGCATCGTTAACATTAACTGTTTTAAGGTTAACACAATTCTGGAAGGCATAGAGACCGATTTCTTCAACATCATAGCCCAATGTGAGTGTCTCGATTGAATCACAGCCAATAAAAGCTCCGTCTTCAATGATTGAAACACCATCAGGAATCACAACATCCTTAACTGCGCCCTTGTAGGAATAAAGAATTCTGCCGAGGCTGAGAGGACCGTCCGGCATATTGTTTTCCCACGCTGTGCCACCGAATGCATCCTTTGCAACGCTCTTGAGGTTTTTGTGAACATCAACCTCTGCAAGTGCTGTACAACCAAGGAAGCACTTTTCCGGAATTTCTGTTACATTATCGGGAATCTTGAAGGTTTCCATTGATGTGCATCCTTCGAAGCAGCCTGCTCCGATTGAAGAGAGAGATTTTGTTTTCTTAACCTCTTTCAATGCAGTACAATTTCTAAAAGCGCCTTCACCGAGAGATGTGATATCGCTGTGAAGAGAAACAGTTTCAATCTTATCGTTACCTGCAAAAGCATCTTTACCGATTGAGATAACTGAAAGAGAGCTGATTCTTGAAGGAATATTAACCTCTGTCTCGCTACCTGAATAGCCGACAATCTCAATGGATGAATCTCCTTCCACCTTGATGTACTCTAAACCTTCATCTGTGGTTTCTTTGTTTAATTCTATTTCTGCCGCGGAGATTGTTGTTGGCTCCTCTTCAGCAAAAACAGAAATTGGTGTAGCAAAAACAAGAGCAAATGTAAGAACAAATGCCATGATGCCACAAAGTGTCTTTCTAAATGCTGTCATATAAACGCATCCTTCCCAAAATTGTTAAAGTATTATCCACTTTACAGATAGAATCATTATAATATAAACGCCTTCGGTTGTCAACTTAACCGAAGGCGTTTTAAAGCTTTAAATTATACAAAAATTATCGTTTGTTTATGTGTATTATGCCATTGAAAAACAACATCATCGCTTATAATTTTCTGCTGCCCTTACTGTATTTTCAAGAAGCATTGTGATTGTCATCGGGCCGACACCACCAGGAACAGGAGTAATGAAGGATGCTTTCTTCTCAACCTCATCAAAGCAAACATCACCGCAGAGCTTACCCTCTTCGTTTCTGTTCATGCCCACATCAATAACAACTGCGCCATCCTTTACCATATCTGCTGTCACGAAATATGCCTTACCCACAGCAGCAACAAGTATATCCGCTGTAAGACACTCTTCCTTGAGATTTTCTGTTCTTGAATGGCAAATCTCAACCGTGCCATTTTCTTTAAGAAGGAGCATAGCCATGGGCTTACCAACGATATTGCTTCTTCCGATTACAACACACTTTTTGCCCGAGACGGAAATATCATAGAAATCAAGCATCTCCATAATTCCTGCCGGTGTGCATGGCAAAAAGGTATAATCACCGATCATTATATGTCCCACATTAAACGGGTGAAACGCATCAACATCCTTATACGGGTTAATTGCGTTAATCACAGCCTGTTCATCAATGTGAGCAGGTAAAGGAAGCTGACAGAGAATACCATCCACAGCAGAATCCTTATTAAGGTTTTCAATAAGTGAAAGAAGCTCCTCCTGTGTTGTTTCTTCGGGAAGTGCATACTCGAAGGATTTTACACCGATTTCATCGCAGCCCTTCTTTTTATTGTTGACATACACTCTTGATGCGCTGTTATTTCCCACGATAATTACTGCAAGGCCTGCTTGAACGCCTTTATCATTAAGAGCTTTAACGCGATTTTTCAACTCTTCTCTTTTAGCCTGAGAAACAAGCCTGCCATCAATTATCTGAGCCATTTTTATCATCCTCTTTTTCTGTGGTTTTCGGAATTTTAACCTTCTTGGCAGCCTGTGCTTTTTTGGCTGTCTCAGCCTTTTCGGCTTTGATTTCACTGATAAGCTTACCTGCATCTGCCGGGAAATAATCCACACCCTCAATAGGCTGAGGATTTTTGCGAAGCTGAAGCAATCTTATGATTAGCACAACGACACAAACACCCACAATTGCGAGCGAAAGCACCTGTGATACACGGATATCTGTGGAGCCGATGTAGAGACTGTCTGTGCGAAGGCCTTCAAAAATCGCTCGGCCTGTACCGTACCATATTCCATAGGAAAGGAAGAGCTGACCACTGAACTTTCTGCATTTTTTGAGCATAAGATACAGCAAACCGAATCCGACCATACACCAGACAAATTCATAGAAGAATGTGGGATGCACATAAAGATTGTTAGACTTTATAAAGCCCTCAATATCAGGAATTCCTGCAAGTCCGTATTTCTCAGGATGTGCCTCAATATAAGCCACAACCTTTTCACTCATCATACCGTAATTACCGTTAGTGAAAACACCGAAGGCTTCCTGATTTGCATAGTTACCCCATCTGCCTATACCCTGACCGATGAGAAGACTCATTCCGGTAAGATCGAGGAGATTCAGGAAGTTAAGCTTTTCAATCTTGCAGGTTATAAATGCCGCAAGAAGGCCACCGATAATGCCACCATATATAGCAAGACCGCCATTCCATATTTCAAAAATCTCAATAGGGTTCAATTTATAATAATCCCATTGAAAAATAACATAGTAGGCTCTTGCACCTATGATTCCGCCAAAGGTACCATAGATAAGCACATCCACCATTTTTGAAAGATTCATTCGCCAGGTATATGCGATTCTTCCACCAAACAAGGCAGCAAGAGTAAAGCCCAGAGCAATTATAACTCCGTACCATCTTATCTGAACATGGGATCCACCTACATAAAATTCACAGAAAACCGAAGAGACATCAAAGGTGGATTCAATACCACCAAAGGACACTCTCGCAAAATCTGCAAACCACTCCATACAAACACTCCCTCACCCGAGACGGGTAAAATTACTTTGAACGAACAACAGAAAGCACAGCACAATCCTCTTCAAAGGAAGAATCAAGTGTTTCGTTGATGTAATCAAGTGTCATTTCCTTAATAACCTCAAACTCAGAGAAAAGCTCATCGTTTTCAAAATGAGAAACAATAAGACTGTTGGCAACTGTGTCAATATCTGCAAAGGCTCTTACTGTTTTGCCATATTGCTTTTTACGGACTGTTTCAAAATCCTCTTGAGAAATTCCGGTCTTTTTCAGATCCGAAATACCCTTCTTTATTTTCTCTGCAACAGCCTCAGGGTCTGAGGATTCACCTGAGAAAATCATTGCACCATAGTTGCAGCCTCTGAAATATTCTGTGGAGAAATTGTTGTTAACAAGACCCTCATCAAGAAGCTCTTTATATAAATCCGACATCTGCCCCGCCAACACATCAAGAACAAGATTTTTTGCAATCTCATCTTTAACAGATCTGTTTGGAGATGGGGATTTTTCCTTGTAGCCAAAGCAGAAAACAGGTGTTGCCACAGGAAGATTCTCTTCAACAAAGGCTTTAACTATACTGCTATCCTCTTCCTCAAAGGCTCTTTCAACAGTCACCGGCTCATCAGCTTCAAGCAATCTGTCTGCAACCTCAAGAACATCCTCAACGCTTATGTTACCTGCAACTGCAAGTGCCATATTTGAAAGGTTATAAAAGGTCTCGTAGCAAGAGAAGAGCATTTCTGCTGTTATCTTAGAAATGGATTCCTTTGTTCCTGCAATATCAATTTTAACAGAATGCTTATGATACATTGCAGCAAGCATATTGAAAAGACATTCCCATTCAGGAGAATCCTTGTACATATCAATTTCCTGACCTATAATACCCTGCTCCTTGAGGACAGTTTCTTCTGTAAAATACGGATGTCTTACAAAATCAAGAAGAATTTCAAAATTCTCCTTGAAATTGCCTGTACAGGTGAAAAGATAGCAGGTTCTGTCAAAGCTTGTATAAGCATTTGCAGATGCGCCTGTTGCGGCATAGCGCTGGAATGCATCAAGCTCCTCACTTTCAAAAAGCTTGTGCTCAAGGAAATGTGCCGTTCCTGCAGGAATTTCAACAAAATCGACTCTGTCACTTCTTTTAAATCGAGTATCGATTGACCCGTATTTCGTGCCGAAAACAGCATACGCAGAAGCATATTCAGGCTTGGGATAAACAAAAATTCTGAGACCGGACTTGTGGTCTATGGAATAATAGCCTTCATCGAGAATATCGTTTTTGATATAGGTGATTTTATTCTCACTCATTGCTCTCACCCTCCGTTGCTGTGCCTTCAAGCATAAACACTGTGTCAAGTGTTACCTGCTCTGCAGCTTTTATAATATCCTCACGACTCACAGCCTTGAAATTTTCTATAAATTCATCAGGTGTTCTGTATTCACCTGAAACACACTGTGACATAAACCAACCCTCAAGTGATTCGGGGCTATCTGTCACACTTCTGAAGCTATCCTCAAGAGCCTTGACGGACGCCTGAATATCTTCATCCGAAAAGCTACCTGCTTTGATATCCTCAAGCTGTTGAAGTATGGCTTTCTTTGCCTTTTCTTCGTTATAGCTTTCGATGCCACTCTGAACAAACATATAGCCCTTGGCTCTTATCATTCTCGCAGAGCAATAATAACAAAGACTCATTTTCTCACGAACAACTGTGAAAAGCTTGGAATGAGGACTGCCACCAAAAAGGTCAACCATAACTCTTCTTGCAGCATAGTTATCATTCATATCCTTCATCCCAAGTCTGAATCCCATAACAAGCTTACCCTGCTTAACATCCTCCTGCTCCTTTTCGTACTGAACATCTTCAGCACTTTCAACGAAAAGAGTTTCTGTGGACACAACATTTCTTGAGATATCGCTTATACTTTCTTCAAACGAAGCTTTTACAGCAGAAAAATCTGTGTTACCACTTACGCACACAGCGATTTTTGCAGTGGAAAGAAGCTTAAGATATGCTTCATAAAGACCTGCAGGAGTGATTGCCTCAATGCTTTCAATATCACCATAACGGTGGATACCATATGCTTCATCAGCAAACATTATTTCCTCGCATCTGTTTTTTGCATAGACCCTCTTATCGCTCTGTTCGGCAAAAAGACGCTCACAAAGAATTCTCTTTTCGCTTTCCACATCTGCATCACAGAAAGCACCATTTTCAAGCCGAGGCTTAAAAATCAAATCAAAAAGGAGCTTGCTGCTTTCTGATGCAATAACCTCATTATCAAGCGCAAAACGGTCATCTATACAAGAAATCATAAGCTTTATAACCTGGGTTTCACCCACCTTGGAAACATCCACAATAAGCTCTGCGCCATAAAGGTTTGCAAGCTTTCTTTCGACAGCTGCAAGATTCTCGTAATCCTGAGATGAGCGAGTAAGCACATTGGGCACAAGTGCATAAAGAGATGCATCATCCCCCAACGGCAACATAAAGCTCACAGAAACACAAGCAGACTTAAAGCTGTCTGAGGAAATGCTACAAAAATCTCCCTTACAGGAAAGGGCTGTTTTATTGAAGCTGTACTTCATTCTATCACATCCGATATTACAGTATTTTTCGGTAATTTCTTCCATAATACCATATCCCATCGCAGGTTTCCATAGTTTTTTACTAAAAATCATAGTTTTATCTCCTTTCATTCAATTTTATCTTTGGCTAATTATAATAAATTAGTCATTATATTACATTTTATTGTTCCTTATCATTGACAAACAACAGCGCCTGTGATATCATATCACAGTTAAAAAACATTTATTTTCGAAGGAGAATTCAAATGTCAGGTCATTCAAAATGGAGCACCATCAAAAGAAAAAAAGAAAAGATTGACGGTGCAAGAGCAAAAGTTTTCACAAAAATAGGCCGTGAGATTGCTGTTGCTGTGCGTGAGGGCGGTCCCGATCCTGCAGGTAACTCAAAGCTTAAGGATGTTATCGCAAAGGCAAAGGCAAACAATGTGCCCAATGACAATATCGAAAGAATCATAAAAAAGGCTGCCGGCGAAGGCGATTCAACAAACTATGAGGAAATCATCTACGAGGGCTATGGTCCTTGCGGCGTTGCTGTTGTTGTTAAGGCACTTACTGATAACCGCAACCGTACTGCAGGTGATGTTCGTCACTATTTCGACAAATTCGGTGGCAACATGGGTACCTCCGGCTGCGTTATGTTCATGTTTGACTACTTCGGCGTTATCATCATCGAAAGAGAAGGCGTTGAAGAAGACAAGCTTATGGAGGATGCTATCGAATGTGGTGCTATTGACTTCATCACAGACGAAGAGGAAATCTTTGAAATCCGCACAGACGCAAATGATCTTGGTGCTGTTACAGCAGCTCTTGAAGAGAAGGGTTACAAATTCGTAAGCAGTGAAACTGCATACATCCCACAGACATACACAAGAATCGACGATCAGGATAACATGAAGGGCATGAGCAAAATGCTTGATATGTTCGATGATAATGACGATATCCAGGACGTATGGCACAACTGGGAAAATGAAGATGAATACGACGGCTGATTTTTGATGCCAAAGTATTGATTTTTATTCGTTACTGATATATAATATAGAAGCTGTAATTTTACACTCAATTCGGTCATGCAACGAGTGGGTCCTGTGCGACGGGGCACCGTGAACCATGTCAGGCGGGGAACCGAGCAGCATTAAGCGGACCGTTCTGTGCGCCACAGTCCGCCTGCTCGTTGTGTGACCGAGTTGAGTGTAATTTTTTATATAACAATTTTGAGGTGAGAATTTTGTACAGAGCCTTATACCGAAAGTGGAGACCACAGGTCTTTTCAGATGTTTCGGGTCAGAGCCACATTACAGACACCCTTAGAAATGAAATCTCAACAGGTCGTCTTTCACATGCATATCTTTTTACCGGGTCACGAGGCACCGGTAAGACCACTTGTGCCAAAATTCTCGCAAAGGCAGTTAACTGCCTTGAGCCACACGACGGAAGTCCATGCAATGAGTGTGCAATCTGCCGTGGCATTGACGACGGTTCAATCCTCGATGTTACCGAAATTGACGCCGCAAGCAACAACAGCGTTGACAACATCCGCGATCTGAGAGACGAGGTCAATTTCACTCCTGCCTCTGCCAAATACAGAGTGTACATCATAGACGAGGTGCATATGCTTTCCTCAGGTGCCTTCAATGCTCTTCTCAAGACGCTTGAAGAACCACCTGCTCACGTGCTCTTCATTCTTGCTACAACAGAAGTGCAGAAGCTTCCTGCAACCATCCTTTCCCGTTGCCAGAGATTTGATTTCAGGAGAATCCCTTCCGAGGACATTGCAGCAAGGCTTATGCAGGTCGCAGAAAAGGAAGGACTTCAGCTCAGTGAGGATGCAGCCCTTCTCATTGCAAGAGTTTCAGACGGTGCACTCCGAGATGCACTTTCAATCCTCGACCAGTGTGCAGGATATAACGAGCCAATCACCGTAAAGACAGTAAGCAATGCTTCAGGTCTTCTGGGAAAGGAATATTTATTCGAGCTTTCGGATTCAATCCTTACAGGTGACACCTCTGGTGTACTCAATATCATTGACAGACTCCACTCCTCTTCCTGCGATATGGAAAGACTTATGAGTGAGCTTGTTAATCATTTCAGAAACATTATGATGGCAAAGACCACAAAGCAGCCTGAGAAATTCATTGTCTGCACACCCGATGAGCTTGATCGCTACAAGAGGGATGCTCAGAGAGTGACAAACGGCACCGTGCTTTATGTTATGGAAACACTGTGTGCTGAAAGCTCAAGGCTTAAATACAGTGCACACCAGAGAGCACAAACAGAGGCTGTTCTTATCAGACTTTGCTCCCCTGCTCTTTCAACCGATAATTCTGCAATCATAAGAAGACTTGATGAGCTTGAGGCTCAGCTTATGATTCTGAAGGCACAGGGCGTTCAGGTTACCGTTGCAGAAGCACCAAAGGCTGACCCCGTAAAGGCTGAGCCACCCAAGGTAATTATTGAAGAGGCTCCTGCGCCACAGCCTGTTGCAGAAGCTTTTGAAGAGGAGATCCCCCCATTTTCCGAATCAACTTTTGAAGAGGAAGAGCCGGGCTCTGTTGATCCCGAAATTGCAATTGAGCAACCCAGGAAGGAATCCGGGGAAATTGTCAAAACCACAGTTGACACAGGCATTGTTTCAGAAACCGACAATGCTCTCCCATTTGCAGCGTGGGAAAGCACCCTCACACAGCTTTCAGTTATAAACAGGCCCTTGTATCCTATGCTTTTAGGCTCAACAGCCTTCAGAGCAGGAAACACAGTGTTCATTAAAGCCAAAAACACTGCATTCCCACAGATGTTCAAACACAAGGATAATGTGGAGGCAATAGCAACAGCACTTATGCGTGCCACAGGAGAAAAGCTTCGTCCGGCACTGTATATTGATGAATCATCTCCTGCCATTGACAACACTGCAGAGCCGGTTGATTCATTTATCGCAAAGCTGCAAAAGCATCAGATTGATTTCTTAATTGAAGAATAAATTTTAATAAAGGTAGGTAAAATATTATGAAGGCAAGAATTCCTAATCAGGGCGGCGGAAACTCACAGGCTGCCATGATGAAAAAGATTCAGGACATGCAGGCTGAAATGGCCCGCACACAGCAGGAGGTTGAAGAAGCTGAATATTCTGCAAGTGCAGGTGGCGGAGCTGTTGAAGTAAAGGTAAACGGCAAGCACGAGGTTCTTGAGGTTAAGATTCAGCCGGATGTTGTTGACCCTGATGATGTTGAAATTCTTTCAGACATGATTATGGCTGCAACAAACGAAGCAATCCGCAAGGCGATTGACACAATGGAGCAGAAGATGGGCAGCATCACAAACGGTCTCGGTCTTCCTCCCGGATTGGGCTTCTAAGCCATGGCATATGATGTTGCTGCACTTGAAAAGCTTATTGAACAATTCCAGAAAATTCCGTCCATCGGAAGAAAAACTGCACAAAGAATGGCTTTCCATGTGCTTGATTTATCTGAAGAGCAGGCAAAAGAATTTGCCGATGCAATAATTGATGCTCACACAAAGATCCATCACTGTAAGGTTTGTCACAACCTCACAGAGGCAGAGCTTTGTCCTGTTTGTGCAAGTGCCACAAGAGACCACACAACCGTCTGTGTCATGGAAGAGCCA
This sequence comes from Clostridia bacterium, assembly GCA_017380615.1. Taxonomy (GTDB): domain Bacteria; phylum Bacillota; class Clostridia; order Oscillospirales; family Acutalibacteraceae; genus DTU089. The sequence continues at coordinate 27,137 of JAFODQ010000080.1, forward strand.
CGTGATGTTCTCGCTCTTGAAAAGACAAGGGAATTCAACGGAGTTTACCATGTACTTCACGGTGTGATTTCACCAATGAACAATATCGGTCCCGATAAGCTCACCATCAAAAGCCTCGTTGAGAGAGCTGCATCAGGTGAAATCAAAGAGGTTATCATGGCAACAAACCCTACCATTGAGGGTGACACCACAGCAATGTATATAAGCAAGCTCATTAAGCCTTTCGGCGTTAAGGTAACACGCCTTGCTTACGGCATCCCCGTTGGCGCTGACATTGAATATGCCGATGATGTTACTCTTATGAGAGCACTTTCTGGCAGAAGCGAGCTTTAATCATTTTGCGAAAAGATATAGTTTACTTTGTTTCATATTATATAAAGGAGTGAATAGTTATGGCAAAAGCCGAAAACAAAACTGTTGCACAGAACAAAAAAGCCTACCATGACTATTTTGTTCTTGAAACATACGAAGCAGGTATTGAATTATTCGGCACGGAAATCAAATCCGTGAGAGCCGGAAAGGTTAATCTTAAAGAATCCTGGTGCAATGTTGTAAATGGTGAGATGCTTGCAAATGGTGTGCACATCTCCCCTTACGAGCTTGGCAACCGATTCAACCGTGACCCCTTGAGGCCGAAAAAGCTTCTCATGCACAAAAAAGAGATTATGCGTCTTATGGGCGAAGTCAAGCAAGAGGGATGTGCTCTTATCCCCCTCTCCATTTACTTTAATGAAAGAGGAAGAGCCAAAATGCTTGTAGGACTTTGCAAGGGTAAGAAGAATTACGACAAGCGCGAAACAGCAGCAAAGCGTGATGCTCAAAGAAACATTGAGCGTGCCGTTAAGGAATATGGGAGATAAGCTATGACCAAGAAATGCATTCAGTGTGGAAAAAGCTTTACAATTTCTGATTCAGAAATAAAATTTTATGAATCAAAAAAATTGTCGCTTCCCAAAAGGTGCAAGGACTGCAGAGAAAAAAACAAATCAAGCGGCAATACAGGCAAACCAAGAAAAACCAATGCACCAACTGAGTACAAAGGCTATTATGCAGACAATGCCAGCATTTCTGAATTGGTAATAGCAATATTGGCATTAATTGCGATGCTTGTTTTTATCGCTATGAAAAACACACCCTTGGTTTTAGGGGCAGCTGTTTTTTCTCTTTATTCCTTCTTTTCATTCATTTACCACAAGGCAAACAGAATTTATGTTCAGGAGTTTGACACTTCTCCATATAAATACACTTTTTATGATACTGATTCAATGGTAAATCACTATGTAAAGCACGGAAGGCAAACAGACTGTAATAGTATGGAGGATTACCTTTTGAAAGCCAATATGGTTATTATCAACAAGGGTAATCTTACCAAAACACAAAAGAAAGATGGAGATACCATCTTCTACAATCCCAAGACAAGGGAATTTGTTGTTATTGCAAAGGCAGGATATGTCAGGACATATTTCATTGCAAGTGACAAATACTATAACAAGCAGTAATACTCGGGGATGAAAGGATTTCGACGGGGATTTTGAACTGTTATAAGCGAGCAGAGGCGTGGTACCGCTTTAAAAACCACAAACTTTAAAATAACTGACACTAATAAGACAGTTTTAGCAGCTGCTTAAGTCAGCTGCCATCCTTCCCGGGAAAACCACGGCCCGGATAAGGGTGTCATTTTAGTGGTGCACGTGAACAAGGAATAGCCTTGTACCTTGTCACGGATTAAAGGGCTACCGAGGAGAAAAACCTGTTTATCGGCGCTTCTCCAAGGGAATCTTAAAAGATAAACTACGCTCGTAGAAGGTTTCGGGAATAGATTTTCGGACATGGGTTCGACTCCCATCATCTCCACCAGAAAAGGACTTAAGATTTGATACAAATCTTAAGTCCTTTTCAACTAAATCCGTCTTTGCAGACGGAATAAATCCACTAACGCGGATGAAATCACTACGTGATGAAATCCGACTTCGTTAGGATATAAAGACGGATTTAATTTCATCTGAAGCCATAGGCTGAAGATTTCATCCAAGCTTGCTTGGATTTCATCGTAAGCATCGCGAACGATTTCATTTTAATATGGTGCTTGTGATAGTTTAGTTTCTTAATGATATGCTTTCTCGTCTTACTGGGCAAGAAAATGAGGATTTGCAAAATTTGATTAAAAAAGCGAGCGAATCAAAAGAAATTTTATCGGAACCTCAGACTACCGCCTGAAGAATCAACCATCCGCCTCGGCAAATGGGGTATGCTACATAAGGACTACTTGCAAAAGCGCAACCCCGTAGCAAACGATGGACACAGCCCGAAGATTTATTCCTAACTCACTTATAATTCATCATCCTTGACACGATTTCATTATGAGAAAAAACAAAGCCACTCATAGGGAGACACTTCGTAAAGAAGTGTTCTCCCTACTTTCTTTTTATATAAAAATTGACACTTTTCTGTTGAAAGTGTCATAGTGGGTTACGCACTTTCAAAAGGTGCGTAACTATATTAAAATTAACCTAGCTCAAAGATAAGAACAACAAGTGATATTGTGAGACAGGTCTCACAGTGATATTTTGCCTAACGGCAAAGTGATATTGAAACTTTTTAGTTTCAGTGATATTATATTCGCCTCCAAAACTGTCCGAAGGACAATAT
>JAFODQ010000081.1 GCA_017380615.1 Clostridia bacterium
AGCTGTCATAGAAATAATAGAAGGTCTGATTATCGCCACGCTTTTCGTAGAACAACTTATCACCCACATACTGATATTCAGTCTTGCGAGTGCCAACGGTTTTCGAGCTTCTGAGACCGTCAGCATCATAAGTCATGGTGCTTGTGGTACCGTCCTTTGCAAAGCTCCTAAGCTGTCTTCCATACCATGAAAGATTTGCTCCACGATATGAAATCGGATTACCGATTTCGTCATAATCAATTGTTTCAACTGTTGTTGTATTATCAGTATAATTGTTTATGGTAATATTTGTCAACAGGTTTTCCCAACCACAGTCTGAATCTGCACCGTAATTGTATGTTACCTGAGCTGTTGGTGTGCCGTTAACGGTTGTTTCTCTCTTTATAATGTTACCCAAACCGTCATAAACCCACGTGTTCTTTGTGGAGCCCATGGTTTCACTTTCGAGCTGATGCTTGCTGTTTTATTTTTTAACGCCTTTTGTGTTAAATTCACTTCTGTATTTTCCGTTTGCAGCAACAACGGTATAGTTAGTGTACATGGCACTCGCAGTAGTTGCGAAGGAAGTGTTTTTTCCACCCTTTACATAACCGATTTGCACCCAACCGTATCTTGTGTGATCATATGCATAAACATAATAACCGGTTGCACCAGTAACACTCTTCCATTTAATTGTCAGATTTAAATATTTATCGCTTTTAGCACTTAAACCTTGTGGTGTACCAAGACGCATTGTGTAAAGATAATCTTCAAAGCTACTGTATCTGCCATCAACAACAGCCCTTACTGTGTATCTGTAATATTTACCGCCGTGTGTGTTTACAGCTTTATCAAGATAAGCTGTTCCTTTAACAGTGCCCAGATATACCCAGCTCTGATTTGCTGCTCGTCTGTAAACACGGTAGCCCGAAGCACCACTTACGGGATTCCATGTAAGCTCAAGTCCATTTGATTTATTATAAAGACCTGTTAACTTTGGTGTCTCAACATATTTTGTGTATTTGCCTGTTGAGTCAAATTTGCTTACGCCATTATCATTCAAAGCCTGAATTGAATAACGCCAATATTGTCTGTGACCTGCTGTTGTGTCAACAACAGATGTACCGGTTGTAAAGCCTAATGCCGTCCAATGCTCGGTGTTAGCACCACGTCTGTAAACAACATAAAGGTCAGCGTTTGAAACCTTGTTCCAGGTAATCTGAACTCCACCGACAACATTTGTGAGAGCTTTTACCTTTGGTGTCTGTGGAATTTTGCTTTTGTTCATTCCGCAACTAACAGCCATGTTATTTTTAATATGAGATGCATTGTTTGCCAAGTCAATTTTATTAAACTCTGTTTGTGTGCCTTCATAATATATGACAGCCAATGAATCACTCTTAAAAGCATCGTTGCCAATGTATCTTACTGTTTTAGGAAGGGTAACTGCAACAAGATTATTAACACCTGAAAAAGCTCCCGGGTTGAGGTGTGTTGTTCCCGGACGAACTGCACGAGTACCATGAATATGTGTTGTAGTATTAATGAGTGTGGTTCCTATATAGAAAGAATCAGCATACCAGTTAGCCTTATCCTTATAGATTTTAGAACCTTTGAAATCTGATGCATAAAGCTTTATCTGATTTTTTTCAGGTAAAACTACCTCTTCAATATTAGGACAATCTTTAAATGCAAAATACTCAAGACCGCTTGCGCCCTCAAGGAAAACTACCTTCTTCAAGCTTGTGCAATAAGCGAACGCGTAGCTGTCAATTTTTGAAACATTGCCGGGGATTGTTATTTCCTCCAACAGCTTGCAATCCGAGAAGGCGTTTCTACCAATTTCCTTCAGGCTGTTCGGCAATTCAATTTCCTCAAGAGCTGTACAGGTATCGAATGCTTGGCTGCCGATATAAGTAACACCTTCTCCAAGCTGCAACTCTTTCAGAGTTGAATAACAGAATGCATATGACTCAATTCTTGAGACACTATCGGGTATAACAACACATGAGATTTTATTGCAGTGACTGAAAGCTCCCCAGCCGATTACAGTTACAGGCTTGCCCTCATATTCTGAAGGAATAACAAGCTGCTCTGCATATTCTCCCTTGTATTCAGAAACAACATAGCTTTTTCCGTCAGAGCTAAGCTCAAATTCAAGGAAGCTTTCTGCAGGAGTAACCGGCTCGGTTGTTTCGGGCTCAGTTGTTTCAGGTAGGTTTGTTGTCCCTTCGGTTATTGTTTCCTCGGCGCCAGCTGAAACAACAAGCCCCGGCAATTCATTTGGTGCTGCAATAAACGCACTTAAAACAAGCACCATAGCCAAAAACAAGCTTAAAAATTTCTTCATAAAATTACCTCCGTATAATTTTTAATGATAGGTTGGTTTTGCCTTCCGTTTATATATGACAAAATTTCATAAATACTACACTTTTTTTGAAACTTTTTTTATTTTTGGCGAAATGAACAAGTCAATATGAGTTTCTTTGTGCAAGAAATATATTTTCCTTATATCTTTCAGCAGAAAGAAACTATATTCTTGAATTTTTTTCTCCTTATGATATACTGTTTCTATAAACATTATATATTAGGAAAGGATGTGAGAGTTGTGATTGATAAAATCAAAGCCGATCTGATTGCAAAAAAATATTATGAAACGATTTATAAATTTTGCTATTTAAAATTGGGATACAATTCTCACGACGCAGCTGATATCACACAGGAGGTATTCCTCTTCTTCCAGCAGAAATGTGATATGCTTGATGACAAAAACATCCGTTCCTGGCTTTTCTCTGTGGCAAATTATAAAATCAAAGAGTATTTCAGAGCTCTCGGTAAGCAAGAGGCAACACTCATAGACATTGACAAGGTCGAAATTGAAGATACGGATGATGATATTTTTGAAATGCTTGAGAATTACGGTAAATTTGATTCAGAGAACCTTGAAAAATACAGACAAATCATTTTTGAAAAGCTCTCAGAAAATGAGCAGCAGCTTTACAATATGGCATTTGTTGAAAACAAAACAAACAAACAGATTGCACAGGAGCTTGGCATCACAGAAAAGAATGTGAGTGTGAAGCTTTTCAGACTGCGCAAAAAGCTCAGCATTATGGAAGCACTTGTGCTTTGCACTGTTGGTCAATTCATTTTGAAGCTATTTTTCTGAGAAAAATTAGCTTTTTAAAAAAAATTTTAAAAAATTTTCAAAAAATGTGTAGTATTTTCCTTTTTTTGTCATATACAAGTGAAGGTGGTACAAAAAAATGAAAGGAGTGAGCACCCTATGAGCAACACAAGAAAAGATACGGACAGGCTGATTGCACAGCTTTATGCCGTTCTGAACAGGGAAATTGAAAAGCCCCGTGAAGAAATGGATGCAGACCTGCTTGAAGCCTGCACAGAGCTTATTCTTGAGCTGCAGGGTAAGAACTTCACTCTGAGTAATGAAGAAATTGAAGAAAGGGTCAGAAAAATTCCGTTTGTGGACATTGCTGATATCAACAATGCCGCACAAACAAAAAGAAAGAAAATAAAAAAGACAAGAATTTTGCTTATCGCCGCAGTAGTTGCAATTTTGATTACTCTTTTAACAATAATGACCTCTGGCTTCGAGCGCAATGGAATGCACGAATTCTTCAACGAGAAATTCGGAGCAGTGTACAACGCTCCCGTTGGTATTCCCTTCATGGATGGAGATGACGAATACAGACACCTGGGTGGTAACATTAATTATAAATCTGTTGAAGATTTTCGTAAGAATGAAAGCTATAACATTCTGTTACCTTCTGAGGATTTAACCGGAGATTTTAAAGTAGAGGATATCATGATTACAGAATCGATTAATCAGATAATTGTTTCCTTTGATAAAACAATAAACTCCTTTGAAATAACACTTGGCTCAGGTGTGCCTCAATGGGTTCTTGATAATGTTGAAAACACCACTGAGATAAACGGTATTTTGTGCTATGTGGATGACATGGAGGATGTTCCCATTGTTCAGATTTACTTTGAGCACAACGGCAATTACTATAACATTGGAGCAAACAGCCCTGACAAGCAGCTTCTTCTCAGATTGATTGAAAATCTGGAGGAATAACAATGAAAATAAAAAATCCGTCGGAAGGCTTCGGCTTTCCGACGGTATCTTTTTATTCTGATTTTACACTGCAACGGTTTCCTCTGCAAAGAGTTTTTTCAGGAACAAAACAGATTTCTGCATACAGTCCATTGCGAGCTTGTTGTGGCTGAATTCAAGATGGAAGCAGTGGTTATTCATAAAGCCATCCACCTCAAAGGTGTCAAAGCTCGGTGCCACAGCCTTTATTTTCTCTGCCATTGGTCCACCCTGATTCTGGCAGACAATATCATCGTTTGCCCAACACATAAATGTGCTGCACCACTTTTCATTGACAAAGGCTGAAGGCGACATATATTCAACATAAGGAAACTCTCCAAAATTGGATAAATCGTCCTTCAGGGGGAAATCACCCACAATAAGCTGTGCTGTTTTGGGAATGACGCCCATAAGCTTTGTTCCCTTGAGAAGCACCTCAAGGTCATAGATTCCGCACATGAGCATGGCACCCTTGAATGAAACCTGAATCTGTGGACAATCAAGCCTTTCCGACAGCCAAGGGTTACACACAAGTGCTTCCATATATGAGGCTGTGTATCCTCCCGAGCTATCTCCTGTTACAACAAGGCTTTCAAGGTCAATATTATATTTCTCTGCAAGAATTTTTATGTAATTTGCCGCATTTACACAATCTATCATATAGCTCGGAAAAACAACCTCCGGGGGCATTCGATAATTCACACAGAAAACAAAATAACCCTCATTGGCATAAAATTCGCTTATACTTACACGACACTTCTTATCCCCCATCACGAAGCCACCACCGTGATAATAAAGAATAAGGGGATGCTTTTTGCCATCGTTAAGAATATCGCGCCTGTAATAAAGGTCGCCCACTGCATGCTCCGACTCACCGTATGAGATATCCTTCTGACAAACCACCTCCGGAAAACGAAGTTTGTTTTGCGTGGGATAACAAATGCCGTCTATGGCTTTGAAAACAACTTGTGCTAAATTCACTGTGAAACCTCCTCAATCTCAATTCCACTATTTTCATATTATTACAAATTGTTCCAAATATCAAATGTTTTTTTAATTTTCTACGGTTTGCTTTTCAATTTCTGCTTTCAGCTTTGAAATTATCCTCTTTTCAAGCCGGGAAATGTAGCTCTGTGAAATACCCAATTCATCGGCTACCTCCTTCTGGGTCTTCTCCACCTGACCATCCATTCCGAACCTCATATTCATTATGAGTCTTTCTCTCTGCGAAAGCCCTTCAAGGCACTCATAGAGAATTCTTTTTTCGTCCTCCATTTCAACATTATCATTTATTTCAAGTCCATCACTTCCAAGCACATCGGAAAGCAGAAGCTCATTGCCATCCCAATCAACATTAAGAGGCTCATCAAGAGAAATATCCAGCCTTCTGTGTGAAACCTTGCGCAGATACATAAGAATTTCATTTTCAATGCAACGTGAAGCATAGGTGGCAAGCTTGATGTTTTTTTCGGGATTGAAGGTGTTCACCGCCTTGATAAGACCGATTGTGCCTATGGACACAAGATCCTCTATGTTAACACCTGTGGTTTCAAACTTTTTCGCAACATAGACCACAAGCCTCAGATTGTGTTCAATAAGCTTACTCTTTGCCCCCGCCTTGCCCTGCATATATTCCTGCACACATTGTTCCTCTTCATCCTTTTCAAGGGGAGGTGGCAAAGTCTGCGGACTGTTTATGTAAAAGATTTCTTTTCTGAAAAGCTTTAAAATAATTTTGTTTTTCCACATCTTCAAACAGCTCGGAAAGTTCATTAAATCACCCTAAAATATTTTTATTAAGAAGAATTTCATATTCACCCTGAGAAAGTGCTTTATCGGTAACAGCAATGCACACATTATTCATTTCTGTTTCTTTACCATTCCACTTCACAATAACTCTTTTGGGTGTGAAGGCAGGTAAAAGTGCATTTTCACCCACGGTTTTGCATGGGATATATCTTATAACTGTGCCAAGAGATTCAGGCACAGCTGAAAGCTCTGCTCTTTTAAGAAATGTGCATTCCTCACAGGTAAAAAGTGGAGCAACGCTGTTCAATTGTGCCACAAAAACCATTCTGCCCGTTAAAGCCTCCGTGAGATTATTGCCTGTGTCCACAAAGCCACGCAAGATGACAGTGGCATTGCGAAGAGTAATTTCAACCCCGAAAATTTCATTACGGGAGATGTTACGAGAAAGAAAATAATCGGCAGCCATAAACACACCATAGATAACGAAGGTGCAGCACACAAGATACCGAAGTGACATATCGAAATATACTGTCCCGTTTATATATGCAATTTTCTCAGGTCTGAGTGTCAGCTCCACAAAAAACATTGCTCCACCGAAAAGAAAGCTGATTGCCATAAATCCCCCATAGGCCTTGAGAAAGCACCTTATGCTCCTTGGCAGAAATGCTGCAAGCACAATCAAGCAGGAAACAACAACCCTGAAAAGAACGGAAAACAAAACACCTTTATCACCAAGAAGCACAACAAGGGCAGACAATCCTCCCACCACCGAGGCAACAATCACACCCCATCTGCTTGTTGGGAGATGGGTAAAAACTCTGTCAGCTACAAGAAAAAGATATGTAATGAGCACATTCAGGCAGACAAGCACATCGGCATATATGACCAAAGCTCTCACCTCTCCACACATCTTATGTGCATTTAATTATATACCTTCACCTCCGAAAGTTTTGTCGGTTAAGGTCGTCGGAAAAATATTTTCATTGACAATGAGGGGACAATAATTTAAAATTTACTTTGGTGATATTATGAGAATTTTTAAAAATGCAAGGGTAATTTTCCCTGACAAAATCCGTGATTGCATTGTGGTTACAGAGAACGGCAAAATCATTGATATCTGCGACAGATTCAATGAGGCTGAGGCTTCTGATATCATTGATTGCAAGGGGCTGTATCTCTCCCCGGGCTTTGTAGATATCCATGTGCACGGCGGTGGGAATAAAAGTGCAATGAGTGAAAACCACCTTGATATAATTGATATGGCTGAAGCACACCTGAGACACGGTACAACATCCATTGTACCCACAACACTTGCATCCCCGATTGAGCAGCTTAAAAGGGTGACACTCTCCGTAAAAAAAGCCTCTGAGGAAAGTAAAAGTGCTTCTATTCTTGGTATCCACTATGAGGGACCGTATATTTCAAAAAAATACAAGGGAGCACAAAGCGAGGATAATATTCTTAATCCTGATATCTGTCCTCCCGATGAGCTTTTTGAGTTATGGGATAAGGTGCTCATCATGGGTGCTGCCCCCGAGGAAAAAGGTGTGCTTGCTCTTGGCGATAAGCTGAAAAAGCACAATATCGTGGGAAGCATTGCACATTCTGCTGCAAGCTATGAGCAGGTTGAAGAAGCCCTGAACCATGGATTTTCCGACATCACACACATCTACAACGCCTGCACCTCCTGCTTTAAAACAGGTCCGTTCAGAACGGCAGGTGTTGTGGAGGCAGGTCTCTCAATTGATGACATAAGTGTTCAGGTTATCGGTGATTTAAAGCACCTCCCTTTGGGACTTCTCAAGCTTCTTTATAAATGCAAGGGTGATGAGAAGATGTACCTGATCACAGATGGTCTTGAATATTCAGCTTCAGAAATTGAAGACAATACAATCATCACTCAGGAAAACGGAATTCAGGTTGTGTGCGAGGATGGTGTTATGCTCCTTGCTGACAAGTCTGCGCTTGCGGGAAGCATTGCAACTCTGAAGGATTGTGTAAAAAATATGTATAAATCTGCAGGTGTTCCTCTTTACAGTGCTGTTAAGATGGCATCGCTTACACCTGCATCTGTGGTAGGCTACGGTGACACCAAAGGACAAATCAAAATCGGCTACGATGCAGACCTCATACTCTTTGACGAAAGCATTGAAATCAAAAATGTTTTCACTAAATAAGACAATCAGGCATAAAAATACAGCATAGCTCAAACGAGCTATGCTGTTCATTTATGTAAGATTATAAAGAGTTTTTTAGCGCTGAACGAGTTCCCGAGCCAACAAGTCCATCCACTGTGAGCTTTTTGTCAGTCTGGAAATTTCTCACTGCAGTGTCTGTCATGCCACCGAAGGAACCGTCAATATCCTTTTCGGAAAGGTAGCCAAGCTGTGCAAGGTGCCACTGAAGCCACTTAACACTCTCTCCACTGTCTCCCTTGCGCAGGGTTACAGTTGGCTCTGTATATGGGCAAAGCACAACAGGCTTGTTAACCTTTATGTAATCTGCATAAGCATAACCGGTGAAGGTTTTGCCATCCACTGTAAACTGAATCTTAAACCAATCGGTAAGACTCTCAAGAATAAGCACCGTCTGCCCTGCCTTTGCCATGGTAACAATTGCTGCACCTGTGCTTGGTGACTGCCGTATATTAAGAGAATCGCTTACATTGACAACACCAGTGAGCTGCGTTGCACCTGTGGTTTTGACTGTGAGCGCTGCTGTCTGCTCAGACATGGCAACCATGCTTGCAGATTTATAGAATGCGCTTATTTTATACATATAGCTTGTGCCTGAGAGAAGACTTGTATCATAAAACTCAGGCTCTGTGACGGTGGCTGCAACAACATAGCCACCAACACTGCTGTATCTGTAAACATTGTATCCGTCTGCCTTGACTCCATCCCACACAAGCCTTATAGAATTATCCGTAACGCTTTCTGCTGCGAGACCCGTTGGCATCTTTGGTGCTGACCTTGCAGTGAATTCATCACTATAATCAGTGAAAACATATTGTCCGTTACCGATTGCATAGAAGCCTCGGATTTTATAGCAATTCTCTTCGCCCTCGGAATATCCCGTATCTGTAAAGCTTGTGGCTGAAACGGCCTTCAGCATTTTATAGGCTTTGGTTTCTTTATCAAATTTCCAAACCTGATAAAATTCTGCTTTATTGATAGCCTTCCAGCTAAGTGTCACCGAGTTTTCTGTGGCTGATGCAGAAACCTGAGGCTTGGAAAGCTTGAATGCATCTGCTGAAGAGAGGTTGCCATTTGGCATATCCTTAAATACCGGTATAGAGAAAACCTTTTTGTTTTCAAGAACACCACTATCTCTGTACGCCTTATATGTTTTCTGACTTTCTGCTGCCGCCGCACGGATATTTGCCATATATTCGTGATAGAACATATTCTCAGAGTTGGGGTTAACATTGAATTTCTGCAAATACCCCGTAAACTGTGTTTCGGAGAAGGATTCAAAAATATATTTGGCTCCGTAATAAATTGATTTATACGGAGAATCCCAGGGTCTGCCATAGTCCGTGGATGCATTGACATTCACTGTTGGTACAAAGCCTTTGTATGCTTTGCCGCCAACAGTCGCCGAAACCTTATAGAAGCCACCGGATGTGGCAATATAGTTAAGCTCGGTGCCCGCAGGTACTGTGGCAACCTTTGAAGCTGTGGTGGAGGCAGAGGAATATAACGGAGTTTCTATTTTTGCCTTGAGATAAGCATTTGCCCACCTCAAGCCGTCGCCTGCGCCGGTGTATGCTCCTATGTTATAATAATTATAAATTCCGTTATACGGAGCACTCTTACCACTTGAGCCTGCTGCATAAGATGAGGTGGAGGAGCCAACCTCCTGCACAACCTTTGATGCAAGGAAATACGCACTCATTCCGCTGTCCTTGGCAGCCTTCATAATTGCCTGAGAATATTTCACAGGCTGTCCGTTTTCTTTATATGTGCAGGTTTTACCCTCTGCATCAAGATATGTTATGGCACTATTATACATCCAGGTTGATTTAAGTATGGTTTCAACAGCATCTATACTGTGCGCTGGGTCATAGGCTGTGGTTTCAAACTGAAAAATGTAATCCACAGAGAAGAAGTTTCTCGGATCAAGGTAATACTCAACAGCCTCCTCGGAAGCGCTAACCCAGTTACTTGCCTCCTGAATCACACCCTTACAGCTGCTGCAAGCACACTTAAGGTTATCTGAAACAATGTTTTCAATAAGCTGCTTGTTGTGTGGTGTGTGCTCACCCTCAACAGCCTCGCTCCAGGTAATTGTGGTGTCAAAGGGAATAAACTCCCACTCAGGATATGCCTTATGAAGCTCAAGCAAGCCATCGGTATATGATTTGGGAAAGCCCGACTCAATAAGAAACTGAACATATTCCTCATCAGACATTGAGGTCATGGTATCGGAGAGAATTCTTAAAACATCATCGATAGAAACAACGCCATCGTTATTTATATCTGCAAGTGCAGTGAAATCCTCATGCCCTGCAGCAACACCCAAAGCAATACGGGCATCCTCCACAGACACATCGCCATCCTTATCAAGGTCACCCATAAGCTGTTCTTCTGCCTGTGGAATAATCTGCTCATCTTCAACAGCTGACACTAATGGCACGGTCGCACAGAACAAGGTTAATATTAAAAGCACAGCAAATATTCTTTTAAGCATAATCTATGCAACCTCCTTTTTCTACACAATAAGCTATTTTACAATTATTTTAGCATAAATAAAGGCTCGTAATATTCCAAAACAGAAAATTACGAGCCTTTTAACATAAAATTAACATTAGTCCTCTTCGCCTCTTCTGGGGAGGAGGTAATTATCCTCGGGAGTGTCCATTCCCAAATGGTCTGTATTGTATATCTTGGGAGCAACAAGCATCTTCTTGCGCTCTTTGATTTTTTCATCCTGCTCACCGAGAACAAGAGAATTATAGTGATTCATAACAAACAGACACATTACCATAAAAAGAAAATACTGAACAATTCCCATCACAGTCAAAACATCCTGATTTGAGAAAACCCTTGTGAAGATATTCCCCAACTCTGTAAGCTCATACTTTGTAACAGAATAGCTCACACTTCTGAAGAATGCGTACACAGTACCACTGATGAAGGCAACAGCTTCAAAAATGAAAACTTTTTTCACCTTGAAATCTCTCACCATATAAAGCAGCGAAACCATTGTGAAAAGGAAGCTGAAGCTTGCCACTGTGTTAAAAAGACCAAGAAACAGCTTCACAATAACTGCTGAAGCCTCTCCTCCAATAAAGGAAAGAAAGAGTGTCTCCACAGGCTTCTTCATATATCTGATAATAAAAACAAAGAGAAGAAGGAATTTCAGGGCAATTGTTTTCTTTTTATTGCCAAAATCTCTGTGGCGCTTATATCCCACGCCCTCACCATTGAGCGAAAGGAAGCACAGCACTGCTATGATATAAAAGGTGTAACGGGAAATGGTGTTGCCATAGGCACCCACAGCCTCGTTGTACTTACCCGCAAAAATAAGGATGTTAGCCACAAAAAGAATAAAGCTGCTCACAGAAAAAAGCTTTGCTGATGCTGATAAATATTCTGCTCTTGTCACAACTAACACCTCCGTTAATTTTAAATAATCGGCGACACAATTGTGCCGCCGATTGATATCAGGAATTATAATTTGTTGTTCTTGTTTTCTTCGGAAACACTCAACTGTTTCTTTGCCAATTCCTTAATTGCATCTGCATCGCCGGACATTGCAATCTTTGCAGCATCCTCACGGCGCTGGAGAAGCTCTGCGTACATACGCTCTCTCTTTTCACCTGAAAGGTCATAGAAGAGGATTGGAATAATGCCAAGAAGACCTGTTACAGTTGGGATGATTGTTGCCATTGCGAAAAGACCAAACTTAGTATTATCTGTCTGTGCCTCACCTCTTGTGTAAGAAGAAATATCGTAACCGATAAGCTTCTTAAGCTGAAGTGAAAGTGAGGAGTTAAGGATACTTGCAAGCTTTTTTGTAAGGTCACGTGCAACAGAGGTCATAGCCTCTGTACGATAACCATTCTTCCACTCACAATAGTCCATAGACTCATTGTACATTTCGCTTGGGATAACTCGGCGAACACCCCAGAATACCATGTAAATGGCTTCCTTCATTGCCATGACGAAGAACATTGGCAATACCTTCTTATAAACACCGTTGTGCTTACCACCTATCATACCGATAAGGAAAACCGGAATATCAAGGAGTGGCTGGCTCTTTGTACCGAGAAGATAGAGAGTCTTTGTGGAGAATCTTCTTCTGAACCAAGGGACAAGAGAGAAGGAGAACGGGTTGATAATCGCACCCGGAATACCTGCAACCATTGTCATTGACGCGAAGTTAAGAACGTCGATGTAATAGTCATTGATGCTACCGCCGACACTGAAGTTCGAAAGTGTTTCAGAAAGAGTGAGCAAGAGAATCGGCTTGTTGTTAACAACCGATTTAATACCCTGAATAACACTCGGTGTCTCAACGGACTGCATAACTCTTTCACGGGTCATTACGCAGAAGATAAGTGATGCAACACCACTGACAATTGCAGTAAAGTTACCCATGAACATGAAGGTTGAGGTATATGAAAGGTTAACAACCTTGTTACCTATAAGGTCAAGAAGAACTGTGAGAATCTGCTGTGGCAATTTCTCACCGAGAAGTCCTGAGAAGAACTCGGCCATGGTAATAAGCCTCGTTCGGTCAACAGGGTGAGGCGTTATGGTTGCCAGCATACCTGTTTTTGCAATAGCACGGAAAGTGCCCGCGCCCTCTCGGACAAC
>JAFODQ010000082.1 GCA_017380615.1 Clostridia bacterium
GCACGGTTATTAAAGATGAGACAGACCCTGTATCGGGAAATAGAAGGGTGATATATACAGACGGTAATTTTCGGTGGTGTATAGAGTTTGTTAGGCATACAACACCGGAAAGAGAACTGTATGCTGAGGTTACTCGTCAATTGGATAAAGATTGGAAAATGCCCAATACAGGATCTATAAGGCTTTATGGAAAAGAAAATGGTGGGTATTATGATATCCATATATATGACGCAGTAATTTCTGGACTTGTGGACATTTCGTTCCTCTCCCAATTCGGTATCACGCCCTATGACGGCAACGAGCCGACTCCTGAAGCCATTGGCTAAATAACAACACCACATCCCGGCGGGGCAGCCGCCCCACCGGGGATACGGCACTAACCCTGTAATATGCAATGTTCGCAATAAACATTGCAACCTATGTGGGTATGGAGACCGGTGGCTTTTTCGGTGCTGTGTGTGCAACCCTTGGCGTTGTTGTGCCGTCCTTTGTTATTATTCTCATTGTTGCAAGGATTTATAAGCAATTTCAGGAAAGCAGAATTGTAAAGGGATGCATGTCGGGTCTTCGCCCTACTGTTATCGGTCTTATCGGTGCTGCTGTGCTGACAATCGGAAAAACAGTATTTTTCCCGAATGGATTTGCAATCACAAGCATAAGCGTTTATAACATTATTGTTTCACTTATTATATCTATTCTTGGAATTCTTCTTATCTTCAAAAAGAAGGTTCATCCCATTGTTCTCATAATTGTGTCTGCAGCATTAGGAATTGCAGCAGGCTATTTAGGAAAGTTATTTTAATCCTCTATTTTTAAAGAAAAGAGTTGATTGGTATAAAAACCGTAACAGATTACTTCGGCTGCGACGTTTTCTCGGAAGCTGTAATGAAGGAAAGATTGCCTGAAGATGTGTATGCTGAATTTCAGCGCACATTGCAGACAGGACACCGTCTCAATATTGATGTTGCAAACATCATTGCAAATGCAATGAAGGATTGGGCAATTGAGAAGGGTGCCACACACTATACTCACTGGTTTCAGCCTCTTACAGGTATAACCGCTGAGAAGCACGATAGCTTTATCACCTCCAAGAGGGATGGCAGAGTTATCATGGAGTTCTCCGGTAAGGAGCTTATTCAGGGTGAGCCTGATGCATCGTCCTTTCCTTCAGGTGGCCTTCGCGCAACCTTTGAAGCACGTGGCTATACAGCATGGGACCCAACATCCTTTGCGTTTATTAAAAACAGTGTTCTTTGTATCCCCACAGCCTTCTGCTCCTATGGTGGTGAGGCGCTTGACAAGAAGACTCCTCTTCTTCGTTCAATGGAAGCGATCAATAAGCAGACACTGAGAATCCTCAGGCTTTTCGGTCACGATGATGTTGTGGCTGTAAAGACAACAGTTGGTCCCGAGCAGGAGTATTTCCTTGTGGACAAGGATGTTTTCAATAAGCGAAAAGACCTTATTTACACAGGCAGAACTCTTTTCGGTGCAATGCCTCCAAAGGGTCAGGAGCTTGACGACCACTATTTCGGGGCGATCAAGCCACGAGTTCAGGCATTTATGAAATCTGTTGATGAAGAGCTTTGGAGACTTGGCGTGCTTGCAAAGACAGAGCATAACGAGGCTGCTCCTGCACAGCACGAGCTGGCACCAATCTTCACAACAACAAACATTGCAACTGACCATAACCAGATTACAATGGAGGTTATGCAGAAGTGTGCCAAGGAGCACGGAATGGTGTGTCTCCTTCATGAAAAACCATTTGCAGGTGTTAACGGTAGTGGTAAGCACAACAACTGGTCCATTTCAACAAGCACAGGAGCAAACCTTCTTGAGCCCGGCGAAACCCCTGCCGAAAATGCACAGTTCCTTTTGTTCCTCTGTGCTGTTATCAAGGCTGTTGATGATTATCAGGATCTTTTGAGAATTTCCATTGCATCTGCAGGCAATGACCACCGTCTCGGTGCACAGGAAGCCCCACCTGCAATTGTTTCAATGTTCCTTGGTGAGGAGCTTACATCTATTCTTGAAGCCATTGAGCACGATGAAGATATTGATAACAAGGAGAAGGAGCTTCTTAAGGTTGGTGTTCATGTTCTTCCGAGATTCCCTAAGGATACCACAGACAGAAACAGAACATCTCCATTTGCGTTTACAGGTAATAAGTTTGAGTTCCGTATGCTTGGTTCTTCTGCATCTGTTGCAGGACCAAACACCACTCTCAACACAGCTGTTGCTGAGGTGCTTTCTCAGTTTGCAGATGAGCTTGAGGGCAAAGAGGATTTCGAGGGTGCACTTCACCAGCTCATTAAGAGAGTGATTAAAAATCACAAGAGAATTATCTTCAATGGTAACGGTTATGATGATGCCTGGGTGGAAGAGGCAGAGAAGAGAGGTCTTCTCAACCTTGTGTCAACCCCTGATTGCTTACCATATATGCTTCACGATAAGAATATTTCACTTTACGAGAAGCACAAGGTTTACAGTGAGACTGAAATCAAAGCTCATTACGAAATCAAAAATGAGAAATATTGCAAGTATCTTAATATTGAAGTGCTTACAATGATTGATATGGCTAAGAAGGATATCCTTCCTTGTGTGAGCAGAAACATTCACGAGCTTGCAGATACAGTTATTGCAAAAAGAAGTGTTTCTTCAACAATAAATGTATCATACGAGGAAGAGCTTGTTGAAACACTTTCAAGGATTTCTGCAAAGGTGTTCCAGGATGTGAAGAATCTTGAATATCTTTCACAGGAGGTAAAGAGCATTGAAGAAAGTGATGCAGCTGCCTGCTTCTACAAGCACAATATTATCCCTGTTATGGAATCCATGAGAGATTCTGTGGATTTAATGGAAACACTTTGCTCTTCAGAGCACTGGTGCTATCCTTCATACGGTGAGCTGCTTTTCAGTGTGAGATAAGTTATTCCGAAATGAATAAGACACTGTCAACGATTTGTTGGCAGTGTCTTTTGTTTTATTGTATATATTCTTCATATTTCTCAAGAATGAATATTTCAGCTGTAATGTCAAGAAGTAAGCCTTCAGCTGTGTATTCCTCGCTATGCACAACACCTGTTTTGCGAAGCTCTGCTGCAACAGCACCCATTGAGAAGGGCAGAAGAATTTTAACCCTCTTTCTTGTGGGTGGGAGAGCTTCGTTGATTTTCTTGAGAAGCTCATCAAGGCCTTCGCCTGTTTTTGCAGATATGCGTACACAGTTTCCTATAAGTGGAATCTGTATATCATTTGCAAGGTCACATTTGTTGAGAACTGTTATAATTGGCTTGTCATTGCAGCCAAGCTCCTCAAGAAGCTCATTTGTAACTCTGAAATGCTCTGCACATTCATCGCTTGATGCGTCACAAATATTGAGAATAACATTTGCATCCACAGCCTCATCAAGTGTGGACTTGAAAGCCTCAACAAGCTTGTGGGGAAGGCGTCTTATAAAGCCAACGGTGTCAATGAGCTGCACGGTGCTTCCGTCGGGAAGGGTGAGTGCTCTTGCAGTGGGATCAAGTGTCGCAAACAGCTTGTTTTCAGCAAGCACGCCTGCATCGGTAAGAGTATTCATTATGGTGGATTTACCTGCGTTTGTGTAACCCACAAGTGCAACGGTGATAACGCCATCCTTCTTTCTTCTTTCACGGTGGCGTGTTCTGCGTTCATCCAGTGCCTTCAGGTCCTCTGTGAGAGCAGCAATCTGACGACGGATGTGTCTTTTATCTGTTTCAAGCTTTGTTTCACCGGGTCCTCTTGTGCCGATACCACCACCAAGCCTTGACATGGAGGCACCCTTACCACCGAGACGAGGAAGAGCATATTTAAGCTGAGCAAGCTCAACCTGCAACTTGCCCTCGCCTGACAGTGCTCTTTGTGCGAAGATGTCAAGAATGAGAGTTGTTCTGTCAATGACACGAGTGTCCGTTGCTGTTTCAATGTTTCTTTGCTGTGCAGGGGAAAGCTCACCATCGATAATAACAAGGTCCGGCTTTTCTGCATCGCAATATTCTGCAAGCTCATCAAGCTTGCCTCTGCCAAGATATGTGCCCGGTTCGGGAGCTTCTCTCTTCTGTGTCATTTCACAGATAACATCGGCACCCGCAGTGCGTGCAAGCTCGGTTAATTCTGCAAGTGATGAATCAACATCGAATTCACCTGTGTCCACAGATACAAGGACAGCTCTTTCCTGCTCAATTTTATTTTCGTAAAAGTCCATAATTCACCCTTGATAAAAAGTAATTTAATTGATTATATCATTTTCTTGTTCCGGTTGCAACAACACATCTGCAAAAATCGGATAGTGGTCGCTTATTACATTGAGCCGGGGCAGAGAAAGAAGATTATAGCTGTGCACAGTCACATCATCTGTGCAGAGAATATAATCGTTTATAGGCGCACGGATTGTTTTATCCTCACCGTAGGTTTTGTTTAGTGCAATATAACGTGCATTTTCAAGGTGAAGGGAAAGATATTTATACACAGCTGATGTGTTTTCGTCACCCTCTTTGGAATTAAGATCACCTATAAGAAAGAGAGGATATGGATTTTTTTCTCTTATGCTTTTTATGAATTCCACAAGCTCTGTTGCCTGGTTGAGCGGAAACTTTTCATTCTTTTCCTGCAGACTAAGGTGAGTGTTTATAATAATGAATTTATTTTCTGTGACTTTATGTGAGAAAATACACCAGGTAAAGCATCTGAGCCTTGAATCATAAGAATATCTGAAGGCCTGTGTGCCCGATTTGAGCAGGGTAAGTGTTTCCGGGTTGAAAAGAAGAGTTGTCATAGAGCCTGAAAGCATATACCTTGCAGGAGTTGTGAAGCGTAATGGAATTGGTGAATTGCATATGCTTTTGTGCCAACCTCTGCTTGCCTCCTGCAGACCCAGAATGTCCGGCTGTGTTTCTTTTAAAATGCCTTGCAGCTGTTCCTCTCTGCTTTGTGCATCAAATCCGTCAAAGCCGATTCCATCGGAAAGTATGTTATAGCTCATTATTCTCACACTGTCAGGCGTTTTAGGAAAAAGGAAAGAAGCTGTACCTTCAGTGGGTGAGTCACTGTTTGTTGTTTTTAATGATAGGGGATTTATAAAAACGAGTGCAAGTAAAATACACAAGCTTGAAATAACATATTTTTTCATACTATGATAGTATTTCTCGGAGCAAAATAAAAATGCGATAAGAAAAATTTTCTTATCGCATTTTGTTTTATTGCTTGAGAGCGTGAGTCTGACGTTGCGCAGTGACAAGGTTTGCATAAATGCCACCTTGGTCAATGAGCTCCTGATGTGTGCCGTGCTCTGCAATTTTGCCCTTCTCAATAACAATGAGTCTGTCAGCATTTTTAAGTGTAGCAAGACGGTGGGCGATGGCAATTGTTGTTCTTCCTTCAATAAGACGGGAAAGAGCTTCCTGGATTTTAATTTCTGTTTCAGGGTCAAGTGAGCTTGTGGCTTCATCAAGAATAAGAATTCTTGGGTTTTTAAGAATTGCACGGGCAATGCTTATTCTCTGCCTTTCGCCACCTGAAAGAGAATGACCGTTTTCGCCGATCGGCGTATTATATCCGTCAGGGAGCTTTGCTATGAATTCGTGGGCATTTGCTGCTTTTGCTGCTGATATGATTTCATCCGGTGAAGCATTCGGCTTTGCGTAGGCAATGTTGTCATAAATTGAGCCGGAGAAAAGATATGTTTCCTGGAAAACAACACCAATATTATCACGCAGGGTTTTCTGTGTGATGTCTTTAATATCCACATCACCTATTGTGATTCTGCCGAGGCCCGGATCATAAAGTCTCATACACAGATTTATAACGGTTGATTTTCCTGCACCCGAGTGTCCGACAAGGCCTACCATTTCACCTGATTTGATTGTGAAATCCACACCCTTGAGCACAGGCTCATAGGATTTGTATCCGAAGGTGACATTTTCAAATCTTATGTCACCTGCAGGGTCAAAGTGAGTGGTGGAATCCTCTGCCTTCTCTGAATTGTCTTCATCGAGAATTTCATATATCTTAACAAGGCTTGTGGTACAGTCTGCAAGGCGGCGAGGGAAGAAGGAAAGCCACCTGAGAGGTGCATAAAGATATGCAAGATAAAGGTTGAAGCGAGTGAGCTCACCTAAGGTGAGCTTGTTATTGAGCACCATAACACCACCGATGATAAGCACAAGGAATTCACCGATTGTGATAAAGTTGCCGATAAGTGGGTAGGTTACAGCCCAATATTTTTCGTTTGAAGCACAAACCTGTGCGAGCTTCTCTGAAATGCCGGAGAATTTCTTTATTTCTCCTTCCTCGTTACCGAAGGACTTAACAACACGGATTCCGTTGATGATATCGTGAAGAATAGAGGTGGATTTCGAGTTTATTCTCCACTGCTTGTGATAACGCTTGTGGGTTGCGTGGTTGAATTTTCTCATCATCACCACTGCGATAGGAATTGGAAGAAGCACCACGAGTGTGAGCATAACGTTGGTTTTGAAAAGTATGATGAGAATAACTGTGAAAACAATTATCTGCTCAATGAGATACTTTCCCTGCTCGTTAAAGAAGCTCTTTACTCTTTCTGTGTCGGATGTAACTCTGTGAATGAGGCTTCCCGTGGGCTGTCTTGACATTGTGGTGAGAGAAAGCTCCTGAATTTTAGCATAAAGAAGCTCTCGGAGGTCCCGTGAAAAGCTTGAACCGATTCTGTTGGAAATTCTGTTGCTGAAAATCACGATTACACGGGAAACTACATAAAGCGCTATCATTATTCCCGCGATGGCAGTAATGCCCTGCGCTCTTGAATTGAAGTATGGTGTGGCTCCATCTGCCGGTACAAGATAATTATCAATGAGAATTGAGTTGAAATAGGGCATAATGGCAGTGAGTGTGTTTGCAAGTGCCATAAGAATGCCTGTGAAAATCAGTGTTTTTGAATAAGGCTTGAAATACCTGAAGGCGCGGGAAAAAACATAGTTTTTCTTAACACAGAACATACAGATGTTCATGCCCTTGAGATAGTGTCTGTGGCATTTGGGACAGATTGGTAAATCATCTGTGTTGATATCAAGAACTTCACCTGTTTCAATAAGGTGATTGATAACCTTACAGAATTCGCCAATTTCACCAACACAGCTCATGGAGAAGCGACAGACAGTTACATTTTCACTGCCGTCTGCAGCACCACCGTGGGGCTTGAGCTCCAGCTTACCACAGCCCACATCTGTGTATTGCACGGCCTCTTCAAACTGGTTGATATTGAATTTTTCTTCCTTGTCACCAATGCACTTGGTGATAATACCATCCTCCAGAGATAGTGTACCATCAAGGTAAATGCCTTGGTCGGATATGTCAAAGTGAGCAATAATTTTTTTCATATCAATACAAATAAGGCTCCAATAATCTTTTACTTTTTTCTTCAATGGCGTTGTAGTCGGGGATGATATATCTGTTTCCGTCCATATCAAAAATAAGAAGAGTGTTTTCTGATGCGTAACGAATGTTTGAGGTGATGTCTCTGACGGTGAATTTCTTCACCTTGCCATCAATAATTGTTTCGAAATAGAAGTGTCCCATTCTTTCTTTGATGCTTTTAACATTTTCCACAGTGGGACAGTAGTAGCGTGTTTCAAGCTCCTTTGTGCAAGCCTTATGAGATTCCTCGTCAAGCTCTGTAAGGGTGAGAAGAATTCCTATTTCATTATCCTCGATGTCGTGAACACAGATGTAATCCTCCTTGAGTGAGAACGGGTAGGCTCTTATGAGCTTTACTCTGCCCTTATCTTTACCATCAAGTGTCATTACGAGGAAATTGTTTTTGTTGTAGCTGAAGCTGCACACAGCCGGGTTGAGAAACTCGATTGTCAGCTGATTAGTCTTGTTCATCTGAGCCTTCCTCCTTTTTGTCGCTATCGTCTTCGCCGATGCCTATGAAACGGAGTGCTTCCTCCTGAAGCTTGAACATTTTATAATATGCACCTTGCTTCTCCATAAGCTCGTTGTATGTGCCGAATTCAATACATTCACCATCATCAATAACAGCAAGCTTATCAGCATCACGCAGGGTTGAAAGTCTGTGTGCGATTGCGATGGTTGTTCTTCCGTTTTTGAGCTGTGAGATTGAATTCTGGATGTTTCTTTCTGTTTCAGTATCCATTGCTGCAGTTGCTTCATCAAGAATGAGAATCTTCGGATTCTGGATAATTGTTCTTGCAATGGAGATTCTCTGCTTTTCTCCACCTGAAAGGTCCTGACCACCTGAACCAACACGGGTCTCATATCCATTCGGGAGCTTTGTTATAAAGCTGTGTGCAGAGGCTGCCTTTGCGGCTGCAATAACCTCATCGTTTGTGGCGTCGGGCTTTGCATAGCGAATGTTATCTGCAATTGTGCCCATGAACAGGAAGATATCCTGCGAAACAATACCGATATTTTGTCTGAGCTGTTTGCCCTGAAGGTCTTTAACGTCAATTCCGTCTATCTTTACAACGCCGGCCTTGGGGTCGTAAAGTCTTGCAATGAGGTTTGAAATTGTTGTTTTACCGGCGCCTGTTTTACCCACAATGCCAAGCATTTCTCCTGCACCGATGTGAAGTGAAATGTTTTTGATTATGGGGTGAGCAGGTTCATATTCAAACTGAAGCTCTTCAAGAGTTATATCACCCCTGAATTCGTCTAATATAATCGGGTTTTCCTTGTCCTTGATGTCGGGCTCTGTGTCAATGATTTCGAACACTCTCTGGGCAGAGTCAACACAACGGGACCACCAGTTTGTTACCCATGAAAGGAAATCTATGGGTCTTTCAAGCATTTGAAGATATATAACAAATGTGAGAAGCTCACCAACTGTAATTTCATCTGTGGTGACTGCAATTACACCACCTATGCCAAGCACAGCAGCACCAAGTATATATACGATTGCTGAAAGTATAGGATAGAAGGTTGCCTCTGCGTTTGACCAGCTTATCTCTGCCTTGAGAAGCTTATCGCTGGTTTTATTGAAGCTTTGAAGCTCATCGTTTTCCTTCGAAAATGCTTTTATGATTCTGTGACCGTTAACATTGTCGCTCACCTTTGATGTGAGCTGAGCATTCTGCACCCACACTCTGTGGTGAAGCTTTCTGAACTTTTTCTCCATAAGAGGATAGACAACGAGAATAAGCGCAGCAGAACCCATTACAATAAGAGTCAGCTTCCAGCTTGTGAAGAACATTATTCCGATAATGCCAAGAACAGTTACTGCGCTTGAAATCAGGTAGGGGAAGCCGTCAACAAAGAACCAATAAATGTTGTTTGAGTCTCTTGTGACTCTTTCCATAAGGGAGCCGGTTTGCTTGTGGGTGTAGAAGCCGACGGACAGACCCTGCATAGCCTTGAAAATTTTGAGCTTGATGCTGAAAACTACCCATGGAAGCATTCCTGCAACAATGTATTGGTAAAACAGTGTGAAAAGCTGATGTGAGATTTTGAGAGCAGCCATTGTAAGAACAATGGAAATAAGACCACCCAAAAGGGATTCATAGCTACCCGGGTTTCCGGCGTTGAGCACCTCATCATAGAGCTTCTGTGTGCTGAATTGCGGGATTATAAGTGTAATGGCTGTGCTCACGAGCACTGCACAGATCATAAAAATCATTTTCCATTTCACTTCTCCGAAAAATGAGAAAAGTCTTTTTACTGTGGTGCTTTTCTTTACACAATCCTCACAATAGCGAAGTCCTCGTGGAATGGGAGTGCCACACTTCTGACAGGTGTTTCCCGTGACATTGCTCAGATATTGCTCGTAGTCCTTGCCCTGCTTGAGGGTGTTGAAGATTTTCTTGAAATTATCTGCCTTCTCAAGATTACCCAAGGAAAAGTAAGCGAGAGAATAATATTCGCCATTGTATTTATATGTCAGCTGACCTGTGGCGAGATATTGCTCTGCGAAAAGCTCGTCGATTTCCTCCAAGGGAATGGCTGTAAGCTTTAGTAGCTTTGGCTTTATGTCTTTCTGCTTTTTCTTTTCAGGGATTTCACATTCTTCGAATTCTGCTGTGTAAATTCCCTTTTTGTCAAAGAAAACATATAACTCACCGAATTCCTCGGCACCACACATATCTGACCGGAAGGAATAAATGATGTTGCTTGTATCAAGCTTTTCCTTCTCAAGTGCTTCCTTTACATAAGCAGGAAGCTCAGCATGGCTTGGCTTTGGAGGACGGGGAGGCTTCTTCAGGTGAAGCTTGTAAAGAATTTTGTTTATAATCTCCATATATATCTCCTGAAAACATAATTAGAGTTTATCTAAATTAACTGACATATTATACCATAATGAATAGTAAATAACAATGGTTTTCTGCTTTCGCGAAATCCTTTTAATGATTTGTTAACAACTGTGTGTTTTAATGTGGCAGAATGAACAAATAGCAAAAAAACAGTTTGGATAAAACGACAAATTTGAACTGTGACAGTAATTAGTGAATTGACATTCACTTGTTGTTTTGCTATAATTATCATGATATGAGGTGGAGGTTGAGTGAAAATTCACCACCATAGAATTCAATAACTAATTCTGAAAGGAAATCTAAAATGGCAGTTAAAAGTGTAACAAGATTCGGTATCCAGAGAAAAATTGTTGCTAATATGACAACCGAGAGCTGGCAGAATATTCCTCACGTAAGCTACCAATATGAACCTGATGTTACAAAGTTTATGGAGGAGTTCAAGAAGTTCCAGGAAAAGCATAATTCCGATGATGGGCCAAAGATAACTCTCAACGCTGTACTTCTTAAGGCCATTGCTGAGGCAATCGAAAATGACCCCTGCATAAATGCACACTTCCATTTTGAAAAAGGTCTTGTAAGAGGTAAGGTTACTGAATTTGACCATATCGATATGTCTGTTCCGTGGATTCTTCCCGATGGCAAGATGATGACCATAACCATGAAGGATATGGGCAATAAAACTCTTAAGGAAATTGCAGAGTATCAGGCAGATATCAATCGCCGTCTTGAAAAGACAGTGCTTGTTGAAGCTCTCTATTCAGTTTCCTTCCACGATACACTTGAGAAGCTCAAAAAGGGTCACATTATAAAGGCAATCAAGAGAATTTACGGTGCAAACACAGGCAAGCACAAAATTATCCGTCTCAAGGGTGCGGAAAAGAAGGCGTATAAGGCAATTCCTGATTGTGATAAAATCACAAGAGCTGACCTTAAGCAGGGTACAATCACTGTTTCAAATGTTGGGGCAGACACACGTGGTCTCGGTGGCCAGATTGCAATGCTTATGATTATTCCGCCTCAGGTTTGCGTTATCGGTATCGGCACACTTCAAAGAAAGCCTGTTGTTATCAAAGATGAAAACGGCGAGGAGAAAATTGAAATCAGAACAATTCTTCCAATGAATATTGTTTTTGACCACAGAGTTCTTGATTTCGGCGAGGTGAGACCATTTCTCACAAAAATGGAGGAATTCTTCAAGAATCCCGAGCTTGTTCTCAATGAAAATGCATAATACATAAAATTATCCGACAAGTTTTCTTGTCGGATTTTTTGTTGGACAAATTAAATAAAAAGTTTTTCAAATGACTTGAAATTGTTGGTGTATGTGTGATATAATGCACTGTAACTATGAGATTGTGGTTATATCGGATAAATAAATTTTCTCAGGCGGTATATATGACAAAAAAAATAACAGCCCTTTCAATGGCTATTTTAATGCTTGCCTTTGCATTCACAGTGTGCATGTCAGACGGCAAGGGTATCATATCAGATGTGTCTTGTGGTGGTGTGGAAACCTTTGCTGCAGGCGAGACAGCTTCCACGACATCTCTCAGTGGCTTTATAGGTGATAAAATAGGCTCTGTTACCAACCTCGGTGGCGTTATAGGTGATGTATCCGATGTGGGTAGTGGTCTTGGCGACCTTGTTGGTGGCTCAGGTCTTGGCTCGGGTCTCGGCTCCGGTATCGGCGATGCACTCGGTGGTCTTGGTGACCTTCTCGGCGGACTTACTGGCGGGAATGGTGGCTCGGGAAATTCCGGCAACTCAGGTGATGTTACATACGATGTAAACACTGAAACCATGGGTTATATTGATATTATTCCCGCTGTGACAGACTATGTTTCTGTGCCTCAGCCGGGAACACCATCCTCAACTGCGGCACAGACTGTTAACGAAACAGTTGATTTTGCCGCAACACAGAACCCTTATGCAAAGCCTACCACCGACCTTAAGGGTGGTGACACAGGTGAGGGTGTCAAGTGGATGCAGTGGATTTTCATCTACACACGCTATGGTCTTAAGGATGACGGTATCACTGGTGTTTTTGATGAACAAACCATGGCTGTTGTAAAGAAGCTTCAGAAGGAAAACGGAATGACCGTTGACGGTGTCGTTAACGATGCAGTCATTGACAAAATTGAGCTTCTCTATTTCCAGACCATTTACACAACTGCAGCCCCTGCAGTGGCAACACAGCCGACTGCTCCTCTCACAACCGGTGTTGGTGCAGTTGAAGGAGATAAAGAGGCAAGCTCAGCAAGCATAAAAACATTATTTATAATTGTTATTGCTGTGTGGGTTGTTGCAATAGCTTTCGTTGTTGCTCTCTTTATCATCAAAAAGAGCAAGGGCAAAAAGAAGGCAAAAGCAAAGTCTGAAGAGAAATCAGCAGAAAAAACAGAAGATAAGCCTTCAGAAGAAAATAATTAAGTCTTTTACGGTTTGTGCCGTGAATATATAAACAAAAAGCTTTATTTAACACTAGTTGGTTAACGCAAAAGGAGAATTCAAAATGGACAAGTATTTAATTATTAATGCAGATGATTTTGGAATGAGCCATTCCACAAACCTTGCTGTTTTCGATTTGTTCGAAAAGGGTGGTATCACATCTGCGACAATTATGACTCCATGTGGATGGGCAAAGGAAGCTGGTGACTGGGCAGCACAGCATCCCGAGCACGCTGTTGGTGTGCATCTCACCTTCACAAGTGAATGGGGAAAATACAGATGGTCTCCAATCGCTCAGGCTAAAACTCCATCCTTGAGAGATAAAGAGGATTTCATGTATCACGAGTCAGATGAGTTTGAGGAAAACAGCGATATCGATGAGGTTGAAACAGAAATCAGAGCACAGATCAAGCGCTTCCGTTCATACGGCTGTGAGCCTTCACATCTTGATAACCATATGGGCTCTCTCTATGGTATTGAGACAGGTCGCTTTGAGCTTCTTAACCTTACACTCGACATTGCAGGTGAGGAGGGTCTTCCTTTCCGTTTCCCCGGTACATATGTTCCTGAAATGTTTGAAAACGACACTCTCGAAGTTAAGATTGACAAGGACCTTATCGGTATGATGTACGGCAAAATTCTTGACTATGCAAAGGACCAGGAGGTTGCTCTTCCTGATTTCCTTATTCCGGGTGAGTGGAACGGTCCGCAGAATGATAGCTACGAGAACTATAAGGAATATATCTACGAGCTTTACAAGACCTTCCCTAATGGCATTACAGAAACATATATTCACCCTGCTCTTGAATGTGATGAGCTTAAGGCTATCACAGGTGCATGGCACAGAAGAGTTTGGGAGCACAGACTTTTCTCCGACCCACAGACACTTCAGCACATCAAGGCTTGCGGTATTCAGCTTATTAACTATCGCGACCTTAAGAAGATGAAGGGCTATTGATAAATAAAGCAAAATATAACAGACATTCGGTTTCCCGAATGTCTGTTTTTTTATGCGCCTTCAATTACCTTTACAGGCAAATCCTTCTGGAAATCATTTCTTTTAATGTGGTTTTCTTCATGGATCAAGGATTTTCGTTTTGCCGCATCTGATAAATCCTCATTAATGTAAATATTAAAATCGCCATTTGCATCGGGCACGGTAAATGCTCTGATTGTGAGTGGCATTTTAATTTCCCTTACAAAAATTAAATTCATTTTTCCTCCTTGTCTATAAGCGCCTTGAACATTACTATGAACGAATCAAGCTGGTCCTCTGTTGCCTTTTCGGATATGTCAAAAAGAAGCTTTCTCTTTTTGAAAAGCTCATCCTTCTTTTCATCCATTCTGCAAAAGCTGTCATCAAAATAATCAAGAGATACATTAAAGTATTGGGCGACCTTCATAAGGTTCTGAGTGGAAAGCCTTTTTGTTCTGCCCTGCTTTAATTCTGAAATTGTGCTTTTGGGAATACCCGTGTCTCTGCATAGCTGAGCAATCCTTATTCCCTTTTTATTACACAAGTCTTGTATTTTCTCATACATATTCACAATATCCATCCCCGTTTATTTGTGAAATCCTACAAAAAACACTCCAAACCGAACAAATGTTCTAAAGTAGGTTGAAAAGTACAGAAAGCCGTACTATAATGTGCTTGTGGTTCGGAATTCCGTACAATTCTACATATAATATAACTCAAAAGTAATTGGATGTCAATACCAATTATAGTACAGATGGGAGGATTTTTATGTCAGCACTTATTGAAGGACACATTGAGTGTCCCTTTTATCAGAAAAATGGTTTGCAGACCATAACATGTGAGGGCCTTTTGGATAACCTCAATCATACAACACATTATTTCAGGTCTGCCGATGAGAAAAGGCAGCACATTCTTAAATACTGTTGTCAGCACGGCGGCAGAAGGTGTGTTCATCACAGAAGTGTTGCTGTTCTTTATGAAAGGGGCATGCGTGAATGAGCAAAAAAGGAGATAAGCTCAAACGAGTCTCCTCTGCAGCAGAAAATATGAGTGCTCTTGTGGATGATGTTGTGAAGAAGGCTCGTAAAAGCTTTAAGGCAACAGGTAATCCTGAGCTTGATGCCAAGTTTCTCAAGGAGAGCGTGGGTGCATTGCGTGAGCTTTATTCCCTCCTTGATGATTGCGACAACGCCACTTGCGTGAGTGACGGAATAATAATCAAGCTCGAAAGTCAGCTTGAGGAGTGGAGCAAATGAAGGAATTGATTATTTCTCCACCAAACGAAAAGCAAAGGGAATTCTTTAATTGCCACCACCGTTTTATAGGCTATGGGGGTGCAAGAGGCGGAGGTAAATCCTGGGCATTGAGAACAAAGTTTATTTTACTTGCAATGCAGTATAGCTCCTTGAAGCTTCTTCTTTTAAGAAAGACTCTGCCTGAGCTTCGGGAGAACCACCTTCTTCCAATGCTTGCCCAGCTTAACGGAATTGCCCGATACAAGAGAGATGAGAGAGCATTTATCTTTCCCAATGGCTCAAGAATCAGACTCGGCTATTGCGACAGTGAAAATGATATTTATCAGTATCAGGGTCAGGAATATGATGTTATTGGTGTGGAGGAGTGTACACATTTCACTTTTTCTCAGATTCAGTTTCTTATGACCTGCAACAGAACAACACGTGAGGATTTCAAGCCGAGAATGTATTTTACGGGGAATCCCGGTGGTGTGGGTCACAATTGGTTTAAAAGACTTTTTGTGAAGGGACGTTATGAATCCGGTGAAGACCCGTCAGATTATATTTTCATTCCTGCCACAATCGATGATAACACGGTGTTAATGAAAACAAACCCCGAATATGTGAAGGTCCTTGATGCACTTCCCGAAAAGCTTCGTCAGGCGCACCGCTTTGGTAATTGGGATATTTTTGACGGTCAGTTTTTTGAGGAGTTCAGGGATAACCCTGACCATTACAGAGACGGAGTGTTCACTCACGTTATTGAGCCCTTTGAAATTCCAAGTGATTGGACAATATATCGTTCTTTTGACTTTGGCTATGCCAAGCCCTTTTCCTGCGCCTGGTGGGCAGTTGATTATGACGGACGCCTTTATAGAATAATGGAGCTTTATGGCTGCACGAAGTCACCTAACGAAGGTGTTAAATGGCCACCTGAGAAAATATTTTCTGAAATTGCATCCGTAGAAAGAGAGCATAGATGGTTGAAAAATAAAAGGATAATCGGTGTTGCTGACCCGTCAATATGGGATGCTTCAAGAGGCGAAGCGATTATTGAGGCTGCTGTGCGCAACGGAGTGTATTTTACAAAAGGTGACAATAAGCGTCTGCCCGGCTGGATGCAGGTGCATTATCGCCTGAGCTTTGATGAGCAAGGGATTCCAATGATGTATGTGTTCAACACCTGTAAGGGCTTTATAAGGACTGTGCCTGAACTGAAATTCAGTGTTACAAATCCGGAAGACCTTGATACCACAGGTGAGGATCATATTGCCGATGAGGTCAGATACATGTGTATGGCAAGACCCATTTCACCTTCATATCAGAAAAAGGAAGCAAAAATATATGATGACCCTCTGGATTTGAATAAGGGTCGGTACAGAGTTTTATAAGGAGACAAAATGAAGAAAGATAAAGTAAAGAAATATGAAAAGACAGTTCCTGCAGCAGATGTGGGTGCTAAAGGGAGCATCGGTAAGGATGAGGTCAAAGAATCCCTGACTCTTCTGAAAAAATATAAGGAGTCAAAGACCTCCCTTGAAAACAGAATTGTTGATAATGAGCAGTGGTTTAAGCTGCGCCATTGGGAGCAGCTTCGTGCAGGCAGTGGTGAAGAAAATGCATCTGCGTGGTTATTCAATTCCATTGCCAACAAACACGCCGATGCCATGGATAACTACCCTGCAGTAAGCTGCCTTCCCCGTGAGGCAAGCGATGAAGAGTCTGCAAAGGTACTTTCTCAGGTGCTCCCTGTGGTATTTGAAAGAAACGGCTTTGAGAAAATTTACAGTGATGCCTGGTGGTACAAGCTTAAGGCGGGCACAGCTGTTTATGGTGTTTTCTGGAATCCTTTAAAAAACAACGGTCTCGGCGATATTGAAATCAAGCAGGTGGATGTGCTCAATCTTTTCTGGGAACCCGGTATTAAGGATATCCAGAAAAGTAAGAATATTTTCCATGTGGAGCTTATGGATAACGATACACTCATAGCTCTTTATCCACAGCTTTCCGGAAAGCTTGGTGGCTCTGATGTGGAAATTACCCACTATGTCTATGACGACAGTGTTGACACAACCCACAAAAGTGCAGTTATTGACAGATATTATAAACTCATAAGAGATGGTGTTGAAACAGTGCATTATTGCAAAATCTGTAATGGCGAGCTGCTTTATGCATCGGAAAATGACCCGGAATATTCACAGCGTGGCTTCTATGACCATGGTAAATACCCATTTGTATTTGATACCTTGTTTGTGGAGGAGGGTACACCCTGTGGATTCGGCTATGTGGACATTATGAAGGATGCCCAGAAGCAGATTGATGTGCTTTCAAATTCTCTTGTAAGAAATGCAACCATGGCAACCACGCCACGATACTTTATCAATTCCTCAGGTGCTGTAAATGAAGAGGAGTTTGCAGATTGGTCAAATAACTTTGTTCATGTTTCCGGCAGTAACCTTGGGGAGGACAGTATAAGAGAGATTCGTGTTTCTGGCATTCCCGAAATATATCTCGGTATTCTTAACAGCAAAATTGAAGAGCTTAAGGAAACAAGTGGTAACAGAGATTTCTCTCAGGGTGGTGTTTCAAGTGGTGTTACAGCCGCAAGTGCTATTGCTGCCCTGCAGGAGGCAGGCTCCAAGCTCACCCGTGATATGGTTAAGGGGGGCTTCAGAGCGTTTGCCGAAATAAACACACTTGTTATTGAGCTCATCCGTCAGTTTTATGACGAGCCTCGTTTCTTCCGTATTGTGGGTGAAAATGGTGAGCAACAGTTTGTTTCCTATGACAATACAGATATCAGAGTCCGTCAGCAGAGCACCCTTGGTGATGTGGTCAGCATGAGAAAGCCTGTTTTTGACATCAAGGTATATGTTGATAAAGCAAGTCCGTTTTCAAAAATCAGTCAGAATGAGCTGGCACTTCAGCTTTACTCGGCAGGTATGTTCACCCCTGAAAACAGAGTGCAGGCTCTTCACGCAATAAGCATGATGGATTTTGAGGGCAAAAGTGCTCTCGTTGCCCGACTGAGCGCAGAGGTGAATATGCTTTGACCACAGTTTATCACAGAGAATATTATGACAGACTGGTGATTACCATTGAAGGGCACAGTGGCTATGGGTTTAATGGAGAGGATATTGTGTGTGCGGCAGTGTCTGCGCTTGGCTTTACACTCCTTAACTGTGTGCTTGATGAGGAGGCGGCAGAAAATATCCGTGTTATCAGAAACATTGTAAGAGACGGGTATATTCACATTGAATTTATAGCCTTCGATTTCTCAAAGGAAAGAATAAAGGGTATGTTGGATGCTTGTCTTACAGGCTTTTATATGCTTGAAGAGAGCTATCCTGACTATATACGCGTTAAATAACCGTAGGCGCAAACGGTTTTTTATATAAAGACACTTCGGAAAGACGATGATGATTGCAATCAGGAAAGGATTTTTATGAAAAGAATTATATGGTATCCGCTTATGCTTCAGCTTTTCTCAGGTGAGGGAGAAAGCACGGCACAAGCACAAACGGGCGACAGCAATGCCGACGCCGGGCAGATGGATGCGCAAAACAGTGAAGAGGAATTTTCCCGACTTATTAACGGTAAATTTAAGGATAACTTCACAAAGAAAACACAGGAGATAATTGACAAACGCTTTAAGCAGACCAAGGAGCTTGAGGCATACAAAAGCAGAGTCTCACCGATGGTTGAAAAGCTTATGGAACGATATGGCTTCGGACCGGGTGAAGAGGAAAAGCTTTTTGATGCACTGAATTCCTCGGAGAAAAAGGAGGAAGCTGCCAATCAGGATAGTGCCCGGTTTCGCGAGGGAAAGCTCAAGGATAAAATTGGTGGTTGGCTTCGCGAGGGCGATGAGCTAAAGCAAGCCTTCCCACAATTTGATTTGCGAAAGGAACTCCGTGAAAGCAAGCTTTTCTCACAAATGTTGCTTTCAGGTGTCCCATTGAAAACGGCATATGAAACGGTTCACAAGGATGAAATTATTTCGAATGCAATGCAATTCACAGCCGATGCTGTGCGCAAGCAGGTTGTGAGCAACATTGAAGCCAAGGGCAGAAGACCCGTTGAAAACGGTGTTTCATCCGAAGGTGCTGTGGTTTCTGCAGTGGATGTCAATTCCCTGACCTCACAAGATATTTTAAAAATACTAAAACAGGTCGAAAACGGTGCAAGCATCAGCTTCTGACACCGTTGGAAAGGAAATTTATGACAGATTTTATTTTATCTCTTCAGCTTTTTGCCGCAGGTGATGCGGTGAATAAAACAACATCTGCAGCAGATGGTAACAACCTTTCTGCAGAAATGAAGACCTTCTATGACAAGACTCTTATCACTCTTGCATCTCCGTATCTCGTTCACGATCAGTTCGGACAGAAGAGGGATATCCCCAAAAACGGTGGTAAGATTATTGAGTTCAGAAAGTTTTCTTCACTCCCTAAGGCACTCACTCCACTCACTGAAGGTGTTACCCCAACAGGTAACAAGCTCAACGTTTCTGCTGTAACAGCAACTGTTGAGCAGTATGGTGATTACATTGAACAGTCAGACCTTCTTGAATTAACAGCAGTTGATAACACAATTGTTGAAGCAACAAAGCAGCTTTCTGCTCAGGCAGGTCTCACAATGGATACCATTGTAAGAAACGAAATTGTTGGAGGCACAAATGTGCTTTATTGTCCAAAGGTGTCAGCAGAGGGCACGGAAACAGCAGTAACCTCAAGAGCTGCAATTGATAAAACCTCTCTTCTTCGCGTTAAGGATGTTTTCAAGGCTGCAGCAGAGCTTAAGGCGATGAATGCTCCTAAGATTGATGGGTATTATGTGGGCATCATTCACCCCTATGTTGCCTATGACCTTATGCAGGAGGCAGGCAATCAGTGGATGGAGGTGCAGAAATACGCCACACCGGAAAATATGCTCAAGGGTGAAATCGGTTGCCTTGGTGGTGTTCGCTTTGTTGAATCAACAGAAGCAAAAATCTGGAATGAGGGTGCAGATGGCTGTGCTGTTTTTGCGACTCTTATCATCGGTGCTGATGCCTACGGTGTAACAAGTGTCAATGGTGGTGGCATTGAGCACATCGTAAAGCAGAAGGGCTAC
This sequence comes from Clostridia bacterium, assembly GCA_017380615.1. Taxonomy (GTDB): domain Bacteria; phylum Bacillota; class Clostridia; order Oscillospirales; family Acutalibacteraceae; genus DTU089. The sequence goes on from JAFODQ010000082.1 coordinate 20,043, forward strand.
GGCAATGATCCTCTCAATCAGCGTTCATCAATCGGATGGAAGGGTCTCAAAACAGCGAAAAGACTCGTTGAAGAGTATATGATTCGAATTGAGTCGGGCTCTGCCTTCAGCGGTACAGCCAAATCCAACTGAATATTGGGCGAATAACTTGGTTTGATTCCCTCGGCGTATCCAAATACGCCTTCGGTCAACAAACCTGCGTTCTTCATCCCAATCTTCAGCCGGATTACCACTGAGAGAATTGGGTGGAGAGCTATGGTGTGAGCTCCCTCGGCGTATCCAAATACGCCATCGGTCAACAAACCTGCGTTCTTCATCCCAATACCTCAGTAAATAAAAATATCAAAGGCGGGGTGGGTGTCCACCCTGCCGAAAACAGAAAGGAAAATGTAAATGGCAACAAAAGGTGAAAAGCTTGTGAGTGTTTTCATTCCCAAGCAGTCAAGAAATGACACAGAAAGATTCATCGGCGTCAACGGTGAAAGAATCCTTGTGCAGACAGGCAAAACTGTTGAAATTCCCGAAAGATTTGCAGAGGTTATCAGGAATAGCGAGAAGATGGCTGCTGTTTCTGCAGAGTACATTGATGCTAACACCTCTCTTTAAGGAGGGCGTATATGAAGCTGATTAACGCTATTGGCGATTTTGACAAGAGTCGCAGTAATCAGGTGACTCTTGAACAGAAAATTTTGTGGATATCGGAGCTTGATGAGAAAATCAATGGTGAATATCTTGAGCCGCGAGGAGCAGAAGCCTTTGAGGGCTATTGCATAACCACTCCCGGCGAAACACCTCTCAGGGCGCCCAAGGGCTTTGGCGAAATATATACCCTTTATCTTAATATGAAGCTTGATTATATGAACGGGGAAATTGTTCGTTACAACAATTCGGCTGCGGTGTTCAACAGGCTTTATAAGGAGATGGGGGATGCTATAAATCGCAAAACAAAGGTTATAAAAAACACAAGGATAAAGGCAGGGGATTTCTATGTATAAGCCACCCCTTTATTCAACCGATAAAAAGAGAGAAATGATTTCCACCTTTAAGGGATATGTCCATAAGCCTGTTATTGATGAAAATGAATTTTTTTATGAGGAAAATCTTTCTTCTGATGCATATCCCATAATTGCACCCCGAAAAAAAAGAGCCTTCTTTAATGTAACGGGAGACGGGCTTCATGGTCTCTTTTCTAAAAAGAAGATTGTCTATGTAAATAACGGAAGGCTTTACTATGGAGGTGAGCCCTTCGACGGCATTGAGCTTCCTCCTGTTGATGGCGAAAGATTTTTCGTATCAATGGGTACAAGGCTGATTATTTTTCCTGATAAGCTTTACATAAACACAGAAAATCCTGATGAATTTGGTTCTCTTGAGGCTTTTTTTGAGGGTGAAAAGGCACAGTGTACACTTTGCCGTGGAGACGGGGATTTATATGAGGGCTACAGCGTGGGAGCTTCACCTCCTGAAAATCCGTCTCACGGAGCATTGTGGGTGGACACCTCGCTTACTGAACATCAGCTCAAGCAATATTCAGCAGAAACACTTACCTGGGTGGAGCTTGAGGATAAATATATCCGTATTTCCTGTCCTGAAATCGGCAAAAGCTTCAAGGAATATGATAGTGTTGAGCTTGAGGGCTTTGAGGCTGCAGGACTTGTGGGAAATCACATCATCTATGACAAGGGTGATGACTATATTGTTGTTGCAGGTCTTCTTGACACAAATGTAGAAATAAACACACATTTTTGTGTTTCGAGAATTGTTCCCGATATGGATTTTGTTTGTGAAAGCGGAAATCGTCTTTGGGGCTGCTCTTCAAAGACAAATGAGATTTTTGCATCAAAGCTTGGAGATCCCACAAACTTTTACACATATATGGGTATTTCCACTGACAGCTACACAGCCTCTGTGGGCAGCGATGGTGATTTCACAGGAGTTATTTCCTACCGTGGTTATATCCTCTTCTTTAAGGAAAACTGTGTTCACAAGATTTATGGCAGCAACCCACCGTACACAATTACATCATCATATATCAGAGGTGTGCAGAAGGGGAGTCATAGGAGTCTTCTCTGTCTTAACGAGACCCTTTACTATAAATCACCTAAGGGTATTTGCTCCTTTGAGGGAGGTGTGCCCGTGGAGGTTTCTGCTGATTTAGGCAGTGGCTATTACACGGACGCAGTGGCAGGAGCTCTCAATAACAAATACTATATCTGTATGACAAATGTGAATTCTCAAAGAGAATTATTTGTTTATGATGAGGAATATGCTTTGTGGCACCGTGAGGGATTACTTGATGTGAAAGCCTTTGCCAACAACAATATGAATCTTTATTTCATTGCAGAAATTGATGGCGAAAGAAGACTCGGCCTTATTGATGGTGAAAACAGATACGGAAATTTCACAGGTGCATTGATGGGATATCACACGGAGTCTGATTGTGAATGGCTTCTTGAAACGGGCTTATGGGGGCTTGAGCTTCCTGAAAACAAGTATTACACCAACATCCGTATCAGGGCAATCGGTGAAAAAGGTGCTTCTCTCAAGGTTTACATCCAGTATAACAGTGATGGAAGATGGCTTCAGCAGCTGGTCACACCTATTGAAAAAACGGGCTCTGTGAATCTGCCTTTTATAACACCTCGTTGCGACCATCTTAAGCTTCGCATTCAAGGTAAGGGTAGTGTGAGGATAATAAGCATTTCAAGAAATGTGGAATCGGGGAGTGAGATTGATGTATGACCTTAATGTTTCTGTTCCCAACATAACAGCCAAAAAATATTCTACTGATAACAGATTTCTTCTTCTGAAAAATTATTTATACGAGCTTAACGAAACCCTTGCAATCGCACTGGGTGAAAAAAGCGAATATATGGTGGAACAGGCTGTTTCGGATGTGAAAAGGAATCAGAAGGAAGCACAGGCACAGACTATTCTTCTGAAAAAGGAGAGTTTACAGAAATTCAGAGAGCTCCGTGAGCAGATTATCCGTACCGCAGAGGAGATTGAAGTATCATATTCTGCCAGACTTTCAGCAACAGATGCTTCAATCAGGTCGGATGTGGAAAAAATATATCTTACAAAAAGTGAGCACGGTGAATATAAAAGTCAGGTCAACACAGCTATTCAGCAGAATGCTGAGGACATCTCGCTTCTTGCTGAAAATACGGATAGACTGACCGGCGACCTTGATAGCTTTAAGGAATCTTCCCGTAGTGAGCTGTCTGTCAGGTCAGATGCCATAATCTCAAGGCTTGAAAAGGAGTATCTTAACAAGGACCAGGCGGGTGAGCTTGAGGAACGCATCAGTTCAATGATCACGCAAACCGAAAACACAATTACTGAAAATTTTTCTGATGATCTGTACAACATTTCTCAGGATCTGAGCACAGTAGGAGGCAGTGTCAGTGAGCTTATCAGTGAATTGGATGTGTTTATCCGAAGAGGTGAGCTGGAAAGTGGTGTTTACGGAATTGAAATAGGCAGAAGTGACAGCCCGGTGAGGGCTCGTTTCACTAACGACAGATTGTCGTTTTATCAGGGTAAAAGCGAGGTCGCGTACATTTCCGGCAGCAGCCTTTATATCACAAATGCAGATGTGCTTGATTTTCTTCGCATAGGAAATTCCTTGGATGGTTATTTCCTTTTTGACACAACATCAAACGGACTGGAGGTGAGGTGGATAGATGGGGATTGATTATTACGGAAGCTGTATGGGTACTGCTGCGTCAAAATACAATCTTTGGCTTGGAGTAGAGGAGAATTCTCAGAGTATCAATGAAAACAAATCAAATCTTACGATTAAGCTTTTTCTTAAAAGAAATGACGGCTACGTTGATTCAGCATATAACCTTTATAAAGATCAAAACTCAGTAAAGCTTACTGTGGGTGGCGTTGTCAAGGTGAATAAAGAACTGAAGATTGACACAAGAAATAACCAAACAGTGCTTCTTGCACAGTGGACAGGAGATCTTTCTCACAGAGAGGATGGCACCTTGTCTGTGCCGATCAGGGGCGAATTCACAATGGGCAACAGCACACTTACAGGAGGTCAGGTGTCCTGTAACTTTGTGTGCAGCACCATTGCAAGAAAATCCACCTTGACTCTTTCTTCTGCTACAGTAAACCCTGGTGGTAAGCTTGTGGCAACAATCAGTTCGGCAGCATCAGGCTTCAGTCACAGGATTATATGGAGTCTGGGTAATAATTCCTACACAGCAGACCTTAAAAGTGGTGTGGGTGTAACTGAATTTACTGTACCGGTTGAATGGATTAACAGTATTGTGAATGCATCAAAGGGCAACATATCCGTAAAGCTTATTACGTTTAACGGAGCAAAACAGCTTGGTACAAGCACATATACCGTCAGCCTTGTGATTCCTGCCACGGATGAATATAAGCCTTCCTTCGAAATAGGTCTCACAAAGCTCCCGTCAAAAGTTCCCGAGGATTGGGATATGCTTGTGCAGAATGTCAGCAGATTGTCTGTTGAACCAGTGTCTCTTTCCTTTAAATATGGTGCATCACTTTCTGCCATAACTATAACCATTGGTGCTGTTTCTATAAGAAAGCTTCCTGCAATTTTTAATCTGACGGAGTCGGGAGAGCTTACAGTGACAGTTGCTGTGCGCGACACAAGAGGTATTCTCACAGTTAAAACCACAACCATAGAGGTTTTACCTTATAAACCACCATCTGTTAACATCATCAGCCTTACAAGGTGCAACAGTCTTGGCGAAACGGACGTTTACGGAACTTATCTCTCTGTCAGATACACATTGGATTATAGCTATCTTAACGGCAAAAATTCCTGCACCTTAAATGCAAGGTATAAAACCTGTAATGACAGTGAATATTCAGCTCCATGCGAGATAGTGTCAGAGTCTTCAATCATTGGTGACGGGATGCTGTCTGTTAACAATTCCTTGAATGTTTGCTTTTCTCTTACGGATGCTTTAACATCCGAGGCCTTCGAGGTGGTGAGGTCTGTGCCCAGCGCAGCAATCCCCTTCAATATCAAAAAGGGTGGTAGGGGGGCTTCTTTTGGTAAATTTGCCCGAGAGGATAATCAGCTCAGTGTTGGCTGGGATTTGTCGGTGGATGGCAATGTGAATATAAAAGGAAATTTGAATTTCCAAGAAATCGAATGTCAATGCACAGAAAGCTCCTCTGAGCTTATAGGTGTTGTGAGATATTACCCATGCTTCGGCTGCTGCTTTGTCAGGATGAGGGTGAAAATTAATCGGCTTATAGCAGCAAGAGAAAGCAATGTTGTTGCAAAAATACCTGACAAGGCACCGGGCATATTCACGCCGCTTAATTGCTTTGTGGGTGGCAACACCGGTGCTCAATGTGCGGGTGGTATTTCATACCAAACAGGAGAAATTATAATAAGCCCGGATAAGGATATTCCTGAAAATTCTTATGTTTATATCAGCGGTATTTACATTGTATAACAGTAAGGAGTGATTAGTATAGCAAGAATAATTTCCTATGGCTCTTCTGGTGATGATGTCCGGGAGCTGCAGAAAAAGCTTAACTCTAACGGATATTCTCTTGATGTTGACGGTATTTTCGGTTCAAACACGCAAGCGGCAGTCCGTGACTATCAGAAGAAAAATGGCTTGAGTGTGGATGGTATTGTAGGCAGTAAGACCTGGAGCTCGCTTAACAGTGGTGGCTCGTATTCCCAAAGCTCTTCGCAAAAAAACCAAAACCTTTCAGGCGAAATCAATACACCCCGTCCCGTATATGAAAAAAGTCAGAGTGTGATTGATGCTGAAAATTCACTCAAGCAGTGGGAGCAGAATAAGCCCGACAGCTATCAGAGTGAATATTCCGATAAAATTGATGAAATTCTTCAAAGTATTCTCAACAGAGAAAGCTTTGATTACAATATGTCTTCGGACCCCCTCTATGAGCAGTACAAGGAACAATATATGAGTAATGGCAAAAAGGCAATGATGGATACTGTGGGCAATGCCTCATCGTTAACAGGAGGCTACAGCAATTCATATGCTGTTACAGCAGGCAATCAGGCATATCAGGAATATCTTACGCGATTGGATGATATTGCCCTTGATCTTCGCGACAGAGCCTATCAGGAATATAAAGACGAAGGAGACAGACTTATTGAAAGTGTAACCCTTCTTCGTAATCTGGATGGCGATGCTTATGACAAATATCTTGGTGAGCTTGAAAGATATTATAAGGATGGAGATTATCTTCTTAAACGACTTTCGCAAATGAGCGACAGTGAGTTTGAAGCCTTTGTTCAGGAGGTTGAAAATTGGGAAAGTGACAGAGACTATGCCTTCAAGCAGTATCAGGACGCACTCGACAGAGAAGAGTTTGAAAGAGAAATGGCTTTCAAGCAAGCTGAGGCAGAGCGTGATCAGAGAAATGCAGACAGAAACTATGCACTTGCAGCAAGCAGAGGCTCTTCCTCGTCTTCATCGGGAAGCAAGTCATCCAAGAAGGAAAGCTCGGGTAAAACAGTTTTCTATCCGACCACATATAATGAGTTTTGTATGCGCACAGGTGTAACAACCATTATGACGTCAGATGAATTCTATATGAGCAGTAAATATATTGAGGCTTATGATACATATGAGGACTATCTCAAGGAAATGTATGATAAGTACAAATAAAGGAGGGTGCTATGGTAATTGAAGTGAATAAGCAGGAGGTAAAAATAAAAGAACCCCTCGCAATAAACGAGGGAGAGTGTGGTGTTAATAAGTGCAAATTTATTCTTCCTGAATGCTTTGAGGGTCTTTGTGCAACAGCTGTTTTTAATAATATACCTGTGCCCATTGTGAATGGCGAGTGTGTTATTCCGTCTTTGAAAAAAGGTAATGCAGTCGCAGGTGTTTATGCCTATCTTGAAGGTGAGAGTGGGATTAAAATTATGTATTCCCCAAAGCCAACGGTGTTTTATGTTAGCGAGGGCTCATACAGTGATGTAGTGAACGAAGAGGCTTTTCCCGATATTTCGCTCTACGAGGAGTATTGCAGATCTATTTTGAATAAATATGAGGCTGTGGAGGGTGCCCTCGAGCAAAGCGAGAAAAAACGTAATGAGGCTGAAAAGATAAGGGAAAACACTTTCTTATCAAATGAAAATATTCGTAATTCTATGGTCGGAAATTCATACACTAACCTTCTTGACAGTGCAGCAAAAGACAGCGCAACGGAAAATCCTACACAGCTTCCTGCACATAAGGTGGATGTGTTATATCAGCAGCTCGGAGCAAGTGAGTTTGTGACAAAAAACGGATATGAGTGCTATATCTTTGAAGCACAGCAGGGCGAAAGATTTAATATGTCAGGTTTCAGCATCTCATCGGCGGCCAACGAAATTGCTTCCATCGCTATTGTGGATAGTAATTTTGGTGTGATTGACAATTTCAATACAGCTTTAAAGGCAACAAGCTTCGCTTGTGGCTTGTACGCTTGCCCTGAAAACACAGCCTATGTGATTATTAACAAAGCAATGGATGGTAATGTGCCGGTGGTTACAAGGGTGGATGAGCCTGTGTTTGAAACACTCGGTGGCTTTGTTCCGGGTGGCACAAAGTGTGTTTCTGCTTTGTATAACTCCACCAATCATGCAACATATTATGGTAATGTAGGCGGCTCGTTGACTAATGCTTGGAGGGCTGGTTCGGTTTCATATTATTCAGATGGTATCTATCCTCTTGAGGAGGGTAAGGAATATGTGCTGTGTATTCCTGAAAGTATAGCATACAGCATCTGGGGCTTGGTTTGTAACGAAAGTTTGATTGTGAATAAACAGATTACAGATGAAAGCTTTGATAAAAACAGAAGGTATGTTTTCACTGCAACAGCTGAAGATAAATACATTGCACTTAACTGTTATGATTTCAATACCATTCAGTTCGGTGAGAACAAGTGCAATAAAATTAAGGCAGGTGCTTGCATCGGTAGTGCTTTCTTTGATGGCAAAAACGATGTTTCGCTTAAAGAAATCGGTGTTATTGACAGAAGCCTTGCTGACAAGAAATGGATTTCCTATGGTGACAGCATCACAAGAGGTGTGGGTGTTGATTTTGTCAACGGAGAAAAACGATGGCAGGATTATATTGTTGAGAGATATAACATAGGCACACACATCGAAATGGGTGAAGGCTACACATCTCTTGCTCACAAAAACAGTGAGGTCGGTACATGCTATTGTGACGATAGCAGATTGAGTGCACTTATAAATGAATCGCCTGATATTGTCACAATTCTCGGTGGTGCAAATGACTATATTTTTAATATTCCAATTGGCACAGATGAGGATATTGAAAGCAAAAACATTGAAACCTTCAAGGGGGCTTATGCTTACATCATCGAAAGAATTTTATCATCAAAGTCTGACACAATTATTGTTCTTCTGGGAATGTTTCATAATGCTATGGGTGCTTATGGTGAAGGCAAGGGGATTTATTCTCTTAAAGAATATTCCGTTGCAACAAAAGATATTGCAAAGCATTTCGGGTTGCCTTTTGTAGATTTGAATGAATGTGGCTTTAATAAGTACAATTTCAATGACACAAACGGAATCTTCTCCACAGATGGCATTCATCCTAACAAGGAAGGTGCAAAACGGATGGCGATGGTTGTGAGCAGATGGTTCGACTCATTCAATGGCACAGCCTTCTCGGGTGGTGAGCACGGTGGTTGATAGTGTTATTCTTGTTGCTTCTGTGCTTACTGCTTTAGGTGTAATTATCACCACAGCCTTTAAAATTTACAAGTTTATCCGTAAATGGGAGATGTGGGTGGACGAGCAGAGTGAACATAATTTTGATAATTATATGTCCATTCTTCAGCTCAAAATTATGGCACCATATATGCCTTTGTCGGAAAGGATAAAGGCAGGCGATAAGTATATTGCACTTGGTGGTAATGGTGAAATCAAACGAAAGCACAGCCTTCTTATCAGGCTGTCAGAGGAAAAGGAGGAAGATTGAATGAAATTGAATTTTAAGGCGCGCATAAAAAATAAAACATTTATTATAAGTGTTATTGCACTTGTGTTATCGTTTCTGTATAAGCTTCTCTCGGTTGCGGACATTGTTCCTGCTGTGTCTGAAAATGAGCTTCTCGAACTGTGTGGACTTGCTGTGAATATTTTAGCTCTTGCGGGTGTTGTGGTTGACCCGACCACCAAGGGTATCTCCGACAGCGAAAGAGCAATGTCATATTATATGCAGAGTGACGAGGTGAAGCTTGTTGAATAAAAAAATATACATTTCACCAAGCAATCAACGGGGGAATTTATATGCAACGGGCAGTACTAACGAAAGAGAGCAATGTCACAAAATAGCAGCTGCGTGTGTTGATTATCTCAAACGAGCAGGCTTTAATGTTAAGTGTACATATAATGATGACATGTATCAGAGGGTGAAAGAAAGCAACGCTTTCGGTGCAGATATGCATATTGCAATCCACACAAACGCCACAGCAAAGCACAATGTGACAGGTGGTACGCAGATTCTTCTTTACAGCCTTGATGGAGAAAGGAAAAGGGCAGGGCAGAGGGTTTTTGATGAGCTTTCAGCTATCACACCCGGTAAAAGTGCAGAAAAACTTATTGAGAAACCTGATTTCTATGAGTGTAACAGCACAAAAGCTCTTGCTGTTTATTGTGAGTGTGAATTTCATGACACAAAGGAAGGGTCTGATTTTATTATAAAAAACACCAAGGCTATGGGAGAAGCCATTGCAAGAGGTGTCTGTAAATATTACGGTGTTGCCTTACCGGAAGAAAAAAACAGCGTCCCACTAAAAGGTGAAACGCTGTTTACTGTGCAATCGGGAGCATTTGGTAAAAGAGCTAATGCCGAAAACCATCTTAAGGCTTTGAAAAAAGCCGGCTTTGACGGGTTTATTGTTGAAAAGTAGTTAAATATTCTGGAGTATGCAGTTAACATCTCCGGTGTCGATTTTTCCGTTGCAGTTGATATCACAAAGGAAAAGCTTTTCACCTGAAATGCCATAGTCCATAGCTGCAGCAATACGAAGCAGTGCAGTCGCATCGCTTTTATCAGGCTTTCCGTTACCGTTTAAATCTCCGAAGGTGGAGTATGTCTTATTAAGGTCTGTTATGTAAACAGAGCAGTTGTGCATCTTTGCGTATTTTGTGCCGGGAGAGCTTTTGCTGCAGGTGAGAGAAACCTTGTGCGAAAAGCTTGTGGAACCACTTGTTCTCATGGCAAAAGCGCATCTGCCGATAGATGTAACATTGTTCGGAATTGTAACAGAAGTAAGGGCTGCACAGTTTTCAAAAGCATAGGCGCCGATTTCAAGTGACGCTGTGCCGAATTTGATTGAGTTGAGAGCTGTGCAGTTTTTGAAGGCGCTGTTTCCGATGTAACCTAATTTATTGGGGAAGGTTATGGAAGCAAGTGATGTGCAATCTGCAAATGAATAGTTACCGATGTAAATCAACGTTGGTGCCTGTTTTATAAAAGTTAAGGCTGTGCATTTCTGGAAGGCATAATTACCAATAACCTTAAGGGCGTTGCCGCAGTAAAGGCTTGTAAGGCTGTTGCAGCCGTAGAAGGCATGCTCACCCACAGTTATAACATTCTGAAGATTGATGCCGGTAAGGCTTGTGCACATGCTGAATGCCTTTGAGCCTATTGAAGTAACACTTGTGCTCAGAATAACAGAACTTAAATTTTTGCATCCGTAAAAGGCAGAAGCAGCGATTGCTGTAACGGAAGACGGTATTTTCACAGTGGAGATATTTGCTCTGTTCTGAAAAGCACCTTTTCCGATAGCTGTTACCTTGACACCATTAATTGTTTCGGGAATATTTATATAGTCGTTTTTATAGTTTTTGTAGCCTGTTATAACGTAATTTCCTGCTGAGTTTGCCTGGTATTCAAAATCGCCGTAGGACGCAGCGAGAGTAACGGGCATCAGGGAAAATATTATTGCTATACAAAGTGCCACGCAAAAAAACTTTTTCATAGTCTTCTCCTTTGAAATTGGAATTTATAAAACTGCCACAGAGCAGGAAATGAACATAAGGCCAAAATAGTACATATTTGTGCGCAATAGTGATTTTTTGTCTGCATTATCAAAAATGGGGAGCAGATTTGAAATAGCAATACAGGAGCTGCCAATGATAACAGCACAGCTTGCTGCCTGATTCATGGCTTGGCCTGATTTCTGAAGAGCTATGCCGATTAAAACAGCATTTATGAGCATATACATACAGGAAATTGCAGCTGAAAGACTTTGTGATTTGATGTTTATAACAAAGCTCAAAACACAAACTGCCGCAACGATTGCAATTCTTACACCATGCGAAAAAGGTGTGAAAGAAAAAAGCTCTTTGTTTTTAAAATAAAAGGCTGTTGCAATGAGTATGTATGCTGCAGAGCTCAGAAGTGCTGAAATAATTCTGAAGAACTTCTGCTGTTTTTCGCTTGTCAGGTCGTAAATGAACAGCGAGGCAATCGCTATGCCAAACAGAAGGGAGAAAAGATCCATTGAAGCTTTACCTATTGCAGCGCACAGCAGAAAAACAGCAGTGTATATAAGTGAACAGATAAGCTTGTGCTTGAAGGCTCGTTTTGGTTCTCCTGATTTTTTTACCAGATCATACCAGGAGGCTGTTAGAAGCTGCATGAAAAAAAGCAGACCCAAAAATATCAGAGCTAAGGTTTTTAAATATACCATAATTCCTACCCGAATTTTCAATAGTTAACTTATTATACAACACTTTTCTTTATTTGTATATATAAATTGTGAACTTTTTGAATTTTCGAATATTCATTTAAAGTGTATATTTGTGTATAAATTTTCAAAAAGTGTTGCAATTTTTAAACTAAAGTTATATAATGCATTCACAAAGCACCAGTGTGCAAATTTATAAAGAGAGGTTTTTAAAATGAAAAAGTTTTTAAAAATAGCTTCAATCGTCCTTGTTATCGCTCTTGTTGCTTCTTTTGCAGCTTGTGGTACAAAGCCGGATACAAATGCTGACGAGAACAAAGCAGATGAGCCAAAGGCAGTTCTCACAATGGCAACAAACGCAGAGTTCCCTCCATATGAATATGTGGAGAATGGCGAAATTGTTGGTATTGATGCTGAAATTGCTCAGCTTATCGCTGATAAGCTCGGTATGGAGCTTGAAATCGTTGATATCGCATTTGACTCAATCATTCCCGGTGTTCAGTCAAAGAAGTATGACATGGGTATGGCTGGCCTTACAGTAAACGATGAAAGACTCGAAAAGGTTAATTTCTCAACATCTTATGCAACAGGTGTTCAGGTTGTTATCGTTAAAGAAGGCAGCGCTATCAAGACTCTTGACGATATCGCAGGTAAGAAGATTGGTGTTCAGACATCAACAACAGGTGATATCTACGCAACAGACGACTACGGTGAAGAGGCAATCACTCGTTATGATAACGGTGCAGTAGCAGTTCAGGCTCTTCTTGCAGACAAGGTTGATTGTGTTATCATTGATAACGAGCCTGCAAAGTCATATGTTGCAGCAAACGAAGGTCTTCAGATTCTTGATACAGAATATACTGTTGAAGAATATGCAATTTGCTTCGCAAAGGATAACACAGAGCTTCAGGCTAAGGTTGATGCAGCACTTAAGGAGCTTATTGCTGATGGCTCAGTTCAGGCTGTTATTGACAAATACATCAAGAAATAATTAAGTTTTCCGATTTCAAGGGCGGATTTGTTCCGCCCTTGTTTTGTGTTTAAGATTTTCAGAAAGGGTGAGAGAATGAAAGAGCTGTGGAATGAAATTCTGTTTGTTTTCGGTGACGGCAGACACGAGCTTATGATAAACGGCTTCTTAAATACTCTTAAAATCACAGCGGGTGCCCTTGTTCTCGGTATTGTTATCGGTATTCTTGTTGCTGCTGTGCGTTCTTCGTTTGATAAGAATAGGGAATCGATGAAGAAGCGTGGTGGCATTGGTTACTGGGTGCTTTCAATTATAAATGCTGTGTGCAAGGTTTACCTTACCGTTATAAGAGGTACACCTGTTGTTGTTCAGCTTATGATTATGTATTTTGTTGTTTTTGTTTCAGCTAAGGATGGTGTTCCTGTGGCAATTGTTGCCTTTGGTATCAACTCCGGTGCATATGTTGCAGAAATCTTCAGAGCAGGTATCATGTCTATTGATAATGGTCAGTTTGAGGCAGGCAGGAGCCTTGGCTTCAATTATGTTCAGACCATGAGATACATAATCATTCCACAGATGTTCAAGGCTGTTCTTCCCACGCTTTGCAACGAGTTTATCGCTCTTATCAAGGAAACCTCAGTTGCAGGCTATGTTGGTGTTATGGACTTGACAAAATCAGGTAATGTTGTTGCGGGCAGAACCTTTGAATATTTCATCCCTTTATTCACCGTGGCGATTATATATCTCGTGATTGTTATGGCTCTCACATCTCTTGTGGGCAGGCTTGAGAGGAGGTTGCGTAAGAGTGAACGATAATGCATTGATTACAGTCACAGACCTGAAAAAACACTATAACGGTGGCACTGTCAAGGCTCTTGACGGAATCAATTGCCGTATTAAAAAGGGGGAAAAGGTTGTTATAATCGGACCCTCGGGCAGTGGTAAGAGCACACTTCTTCGTTCCTTGAATCTCCTTGAGATTCCAACCTCAGGAAGCATTGTTTTTGATGGTGAGGAGATAACCTCCAAGAAGGCGAATATCAATAAGCACCGTCAGAAAATGGGCATGGTGTTCCAACACTTCAATCTCTTCCCAAATATGAACATTATCAGAAATATGACTCTTGCTCCCACGAAAATTCTCGGCAAGAATAAGGATGAAGCAGATGCGAAAGCAATTGAGCTTCTTACAAGAGTCGGCCTTGCTGACAGAGCAGAGGCGTATCCCCAGCAGCTTTCAGGCGGACAGAAGCAGAGAATTGCAATTGTCAGAGCTCTTTGTATGGAGCCTGATGTAATGCTCTTTGATGAGCCTACATCTGCACTTGACCCTGAAATGGTTGGTGAGGTTCTTGATGTTATGAAGAGCCTTGCAATGCAGGGTATGACAATGGTTGTTGTGACTCACGAAATGGGCTTTGCAAAAGAGGTTGCAGACAGAGTAATATTTATGGATGAGGGTGTTATTGTTGAAGAGGGCACACCCTATGAAATCTTCAATAATCCACAGTCAGACCGACTTAAATCCTTCCTCAGCAAGGTGCTTGTATAATAAAGCTTTAATTGGCAGAGAGCTTAGTGAGCTCTCTGCCGAATTTTTATTTTGTGGTAAAATTAAACAAACAGAACTTGTTAATTTTGATGTTTCCCACAAGGTTGGGTTTATATGTCCTAAAATATGAATTTGTTGTTGCAAACACATTATTACTGTGGTATAATCCCTTTATAAATGGTTTATTATGCGGTGGATTGCATAATTATATCTGGAGGTGCTCTTTTTGGCAAACGAAAATATCGACGTCAAAGAGAATGTTTCCGGTGAAGCAGTTGCCATAGACGAAAATTCAAGAGAATATGTCTATGAAAACAGAAGATATGTCGGCATGAGAGAAACTGTCTGGTATGTTATTTATGATATGTGCCAGAGCTTCAATATCGACTCCTTCAATGATCGTTTCATCACAAACATTCTTCAAATCGACCTCGACTATCAGACAATAGTTAGAGTGTTCAATGGCTTCTGGGATGTTATCAACGATATCTTCACAGCGGCAATTGTTGAAAGAACCCGTACTCGTTGGGGTAAGTTCAAGCCATATCTTGTTGCATTGGGTATTCCCGGTACACTTGGTACTTGCTTTTATTGGCTCCTTCCCATGGTCTTTAAGGGCAAGGGCTCACGAGATTTAAGTAAGTTCATTACATACTTTGTTCTCTCGGTTGTCCGAGAGGGCGCGGGCACTTTCCGTGCTATTGCAAAAACAGGTATGCTGGCAACCATAACGCCTCACCCTGTTGACCGAACGAGGCTTATTACCATGGCCGAGTTCTTCTCAGGACTTCTCGGTGAGAAATTGCCA
>JAFODQ010000083.1 GCA_017380615.1 Clostridia bacterium
AAGAAACACAATTGATGCTGACGCTATTGCTGTTGCAGCTGCAGGGTCACTTCCCGGCTGTATGCAGAGAATGTGGACAACCGACAGCCTCTACTCATACAACATGGAATACGGTTATTCATGCATGGGCTATGAAATTGCAGGTGCTCTCGGTTCAAAGCTTGCTGAGCCTGATAAAGAGGTTTATGCATTCTGTGGTGACGGCAGTTACCTTATGCTTCACAGCGAGCTTGTTACATCCATTCAGGAAAACAAGAAAATCAATGTTCTTCTTTTCGACAACGCCGGTTTTGGTTGCATCAACAACCTTCAGATGAGCAACGGTATCGGAAACCTTGCAACTGAATTCCGTAAGCGCGATGAGGACGGAAACCTTCTTGGTGATCTTATGCACATCGATTTCGCAAAGGCTGCTTCAGGTTATGGTGTAAAAACTTACACTGCCACAACCCTCAAGGAGCTTGAAGAGGCACTCATTGACAGCAAAAAGCAAACTGTTTCAACTCTCATTGATATCAAGGTTCTTCCAAAGTCAATGACAGATGGCTACGGTGCCTGGT
Organism: Clostridia bacterium; assembly: GCA_017380615.1. Classification (GTDB taxonomy): domain Bacteria; phylum Bacillota; class Clostridia; order Oscillospirales; family Acutalibacteraceae; genus DTU089. The sequence continues at coordinate 561 of JAFODQ010000083.1, forward strand.
GGCATGTTGGTATTGCTTCAACTTCATCTAAAGAAGCTGTTAATACAGCTTTTAAGAATAAAAAAGAAAATCTTGAAAAAGCGAGGAAATTCTGATGCTTGATAAAAACAAAGTAAAACTCGGCATAGCTCCTATCGCCTGGACAAATGACGATATGCCTGATTTAGGAGCAGAAAACACATTCGAACAGTGCATTTCTGAAATGGCACTTGCTGGCTTCACAGGCTGTGAGGTTGGTAACAAGTACCCAAAGGACACAGCTGTTCTCAAGAAGGCACTTGACCTGCGTGGCATGCAGATTTGCAACGCATGGTTCTCAACCTTCCTTACAACCCAGCCCTACGAAGAGACCGAAAAAGGATTTATTGAGCACATCACCTTCCTCAAGGAAATGGGAGCTAAGGTTGTCGGCATTTCCGAACAGGGACACTCAATTCAGGGCACAGATAAGTCAATCTTCGATGAGAAATATGTTATGAATGATGAGGAGTGGGATTTACTCTGCACAGGCGTTAACAAGCTCGGTAAGGTTGCAAAGGATATGGGTATCACACTCACCTTCCACCACCACATGGGTACAGTTGTTCAGACAGCTGCTGAAATTGACAGACTTATGGAAAACACCGACCCTGAGTTATTCAACCTTCTTTTCGACTCAGGTCACCTTGCATATTGCGGTGAGGATTATATGTATATTCTCAAAAAATATATCAACCGCATTAAGCATGTTCACCTTAAGGATATCCGTCCTGATGTTGTTGCTGATGTTAAGGCAAAGGGCGAAAGCTTCCTTCAGGGTGTGAGAAAAGGTACATTCACTGTCCCCGGCGACGGCGTGATCGACTTTGAACCAATCTTTAAGGTGCTTGAAGAAAACAACTACGAAGGCTATGTGCTTGTTGAAGCTGAGCAGGATCCTGCAATTGCAAATCCATTCGAATATGCTAAAAAAGCACGTGCGTATATTGCTGAAAAAGCCGGTTTATAAAATATAAGGAGATACTAAAATGGCTGCAGAAAAGATTAAATATTTTTGCAATGGTGAGTTCAAGGAATCAAAAACAGATGTATGGTATGACCTTCACAACCCAAGCACAGGAGAAGTGACCGGCTATGCTCCATGCTGCACAAACGATGAAGTTCTTGAAGCTATTGCGGCTGCAAAAGCAGCATATCCTGCATGGAGAGCAACTCCAGCAATCAAGAGAGCTCAGATTCTTTATAAAGTACGCGACCTTATTATCGAACATATGGATGAATTAACAACACTTGTTGCTGAAGAAAACGGTAAGGTTTGGTCCGAGGCTGAAGGCGATGTCCTTAAAGCTAAGGAAGGCACAGAGCTTGCAACTCAGGTTCCGTCTCTTATGATGGGAGAAAGCATGATGGATGCTTCTAAAGGCTTTGATACAGTAAAATACCGTGAACCAATGGGCGTTTTTGCAGGTATTGTTCCTGTTAACTTCCCTGCTATGATTCCATTCGGCTGGATGACTCCAACCTGTGTTGCCTGCGGTAACACAATCGTTCTCAAGGCTGCATCTCTTACACCAAAAACAGCTTTAAGAATGGCTGAGCTTTACAAGGAAGCAGGTATGCCTGATGGTGTTGTTAACGTTATCACCTGTTCAAGAAACGAAATCAACACAATTCTTGACCATCCTGACATCAAGGGTATCACATTTGTTGGCTCAACTCCTGTTGGTAAGCTCATCTATGAAAGAGCAGCAAAGGCTGGCAAGCGTGTCCAGGCTCTTTGCCAGGCTAAAAACCATGCTCTTGTACTTGAGGATGCACCTATTGAAAGAACTGTTGCAGGTGTCATTAACTCTGCATACGGATGTGCAGGTCAGCGTTGTATGGCTCTCTCCTGCTGTGTTGTTCAGGAATCAATCGCCGATGCCTTTGTTGCTGAACTCAAAAAACAGGCTTCGCAGATTAAGCTTGGCCGTTCAACAGACAAGACATCAAAGCTTGGCCCTGTTACATATAAGAAGCACTACGATGAGGTTGTTGCTGATATAGAAAAAGGCGTTAAAGAAGGAGCAACTCTCGTTCTTGATGGTAGAAATCCTGAGCTTCCTGAGGAGCTTAAAGAAGGCTATTTTGTCGGCCCAACAATCTTTGATAACGTTACCGAAGATATGACAATCGGCAGAGACGAAGTATTTGGCCCTGTTCTTTGCATTAAAAGAGTTAAGGATTTCCACGAGGGTCTTAAAATCATGAATTCTAACCCATATGCAAATGGTTCTGTTATTTTCACACAGAGTGGTCATTATGCAAGAGAATTCACTCGTTACACAGATGGTGGTATGGTTGGTGTCAATGTTGGTATTCCTGTGCCAATCGGCTTCTTCCCATTCTCAGGCCACAAGGATTCATTCTTTGGTGATCTCCATTGTCTCGGCAAGGATGCTTACCTCTTCTTCACAGAAAGCAAGTGCGTGACAACCCGCTGGTTTGACGAGGAAGAAATTAAGAAAACAGAAGTTTCCACATGGGATGGTACTATCTGATTTGATATTATAAAACCATTTTGAAAGGACATAATAATTATGCTTAATATTGGTATAATCGGTGCAGGCCGTATCGGCAAGGTACACCTTGAATCAATTTCTTACAATGTAAAAAATGCTGTTGTTACAGCAATCGCAGATCCATTCATGAACGATGAAACAAGGGCGTTCTGCGAAGGCTTCGGTGTTGAGAAAATTTACACAGACTACAAGAAAATAATTGAAGATGAAACAATCGATGCTGTTCTTGTTTGCTCATCAACAGACACTCATGCTCCAATATCCATTGAAGCAATCAACGCAGGCAAGCATGTTTTCTGTGAAAAGCCACTTGCAAACACAGTTGATAAGATTCTTGAAATTGCAGAGGCTCTCAAGGCTCACCCTGAATGCAAGTTCCAGGTTGGCTTCAATCGTCGTTTCGATCACAACTTTGCTGCTGTGCGTAAGGCATATGATGATGGTAGAATCGGCGATGCACAGATTCTCAAAATCACATCCCGTGACCCACAGGCACCACCTGTTGGCTATTGCGCAGCAAGCATATTCCTTGATATGACAATTCACGATTTCGATATGGCTTGCTTCCTTACAAACAGCGATGTTGAAGAGCTTTATGTATATGCTGATGCGCTTATCAACCCCGGCATCCGTGAATATGGCGATTTTGATACAGCCATCATTTCAATGAAAATGGCAAACGGCGCTCTTGCTGTTATTGATAACTCTCGTCAGGCTATGTATGGTTACGACCAGAGAGCGGAGCTTTTCGGTTCAAAGGGTATGGTTGCAACAGCAAACGATACACTTTCAACTGCAGTTGTTTCAGATGCTAACGGTGTAACAGGTGAAAAACCTCTTTATTTCTTCCTTGAGAGATATATGGGCTCATTTGCTGAGGAAGTAAGACAGTTTGTTGACTGTTGTGTAAACAACAAGGAAACTCCTGTTGGTATCCACGCTGGTCTTCAATCTGTTAAGATTGCTCTTGCTGCTGAAAAATCAGCAAACGAAGGCAGACCTGTTAAACTTTCGGAGATTGAATAAAAATGTCCAAAAATATTGACTATGATATTATAGTTATTGGCGCAGGTTGCGGCGGTTTATCCGCCGCAGTTTGTGCTGCAAAGCAAGGCTATAAGGTACTTTTACTTGAACGTCACAATTCCGTGGGTGGCGTAACATCAAGCTTTGTTCGCGGAAGATTTGAATTTGATACATCTTTAAATCAGCTCTGTGGCTTCGGTGAAGGCGCAGAGCTTGGTGACATTGCAAAAATTGCCAATGAAACAGGTATCAATAAAAAAATCAAATGGATTAGTATCCCTTCAGCATTCCGTTTAATAACCAAGACTCGTTCAGGTGAAAAAATTGATGTTATAATGCCTTACGGTATTGATAATTATATTGCTGCTATGGAAAAATATATCCCGGGCAGCAAGCAATCAATGAAAAAGCTATTCCTATTGTGTGAGGAATGCTATCTCGCTTTAGATAAGCTCGGAAATCTTGGGAACGAACAAAATCGCTCTGCAATTCGCGACTTCTTAAAGAATAACGGAAACTTTGTCAGAACATCTCCCTACTCTGTAAACGAGGTTTTAAATGCACTCGATGTGCCACAAAAGGCACGTGATATATTTGAGGCTTACTGGCTTCACTTTGGCATTGATTGTGACAGAATGAGCTTCATTCATTATATCTCAACAGTTTACCCTCTAT
>JAFODQ010000084.1 GCA_017380615.1 Clostridia bacterium
GGTGCTCATTGATTGCCTACCTATGATACGGTCTCTTATCACACGAGATATTAAATTATCAAAAATCCACTCCCATTCGGGATTGATTGCATTATACACCACCCATATTTTTTGTCAAATCTGCAAAATAGCAATATGCACAAACGAAACAAAGAAAAAGATATGAGGAAATTTTTAAACCCTCAAAATAGTTATGAGGAAGAAAAACGACCCATTTTTGAGCAAGAAAAGTTATGAGGAAAAAGGCATTTGGCACACTTCACAAAAATTCACGATTTCAATCACCTTTTCAGAAGAATTTTTCCGCTGCACAAAAAATGATATGAGGAGAAAAACACCTCATATCATTTTTCTATTCAAGGGAATTAAACATATCATCACCAAGAACACCCCTTTGCGGTGTGTGCGGTTGCTGGTCACCCCCTAAGACGGTTTCTGCTATCTGGGCGATTACTGCCTTCTCTCGCTCTATCTTCGCGATATCAGCGAGCAGTTGCGCTTCCTCTTGCTTGTGCCAATCATCCAGACTTGTGTGGTTTGCTCTGGTCTGCTCCTTGCTGATTCCACGAACAAGACCAAACTGTTCCATTGCTTCGGCATAACTGTCCTGCAACCCTATAACCTGTTGCTTCTTCCCAAAGTACTTGCTTGCATTCAGATTCCCGTATTCATCTGTAGGTAACAGGAAATAATGTCCATGCCGAGTTTGCTCATCTGCATTCAGGTCATATCTTATGATTTTTCCTTTGCCGAACTGCTTCTCCAACCATTCAATGTTCGCATTATTCCAATCGTCAAAATTAATACTGCTCTCCATTTCAGGTGAGAATGTCAGCACGAACTCAACGAGGACAACGGCATCTTTACGAACCTTTCTGCCTGTCTGCTCCTGTTGCTCCCTGATAGTATGGCGAACAACCTGTGTCATTGTCCTTTCTGGACTTTGCACCCAGGTTCTGTTCTCGCCCTCTCTTTCAGGGTGCTTACGATGTTTCAAGCGGTCACGGTGCTTTTGGTGTCGCTCAATATTTGCGACACTACCCACCTTATACTTTTGAAACCTCATTATACAAAATTTGCTCATAACTTTTTCTCCTTTCAAAAAAGGAAGAAAAATGAGCAATTTGAGCAGACGGCACCACCGGCGACACACAAAAGGTAGGAGGTGTGATTTGTCGCCGATGCACCTCACTCCAACAAAATGGTTCTGAGTATAAGCAGAACCGTTTTGCTTCCGTTGCGGTCATCTTTCTCCCTTACAATAAATATGAAACATCACATTTATTTCTGGAAGAAATATGACTTACTACGGTTCTTACAGAACCAGTAAGGTCTGCGACACCGTTTTACTAAATTTCCTCATAACAATTTCAAAACAGAAAACTTATGAGAAAATTTTGTAGTTTTGCTTGTCTGTTCTATCATACTTAATTTGAGAAAAATCACTTATTCTCAAGTACATATGAAAGGACAGATAACAATGACAAGCATAAAAATCGTACTGTCAGAAGACA
>JAFODQ010000085.1 GCA_017380615.1 Clostridia bacterium
ATCGCCTGTTTTGAACCATTCGCCATCAAAAGCATCATTTGTGGCCTTGTCATCCTTATAATAACCCTGGAAAACAGTATCGCCGCTCACCTGAATTTCATCATCAATAACTCTGAGTTGTATGCCGGGATGAACAGTTCCAACGCTTTCGGGGCAATAATGCTTATTTCTTACGGTTGAAACAATAGGGGAACATTCTGTGATGCCGTAGCCACCTAAAGCCATAATACCGAAGGAATAGAAGCCTTTAACACATTCGGGGCTTATAGGAGCACCACCGATAACAATAATCTGAATGTTTCCGCCAAGGCCGTCAATAACGCTCCTGAACAGTTTTCTTCTTAAATCGATGCCGATTTTGCAAAGAAAATCGCTGATCTTAACCATTTTCCTAAGGAACTTGTCTTTACCAGTTGCTTTAGCATTTTCCCATATTTTCTTATATATTGTTTCAGCAACCAAAGGAACAACTGCGATATATTCTGGTTTTGAGTGTTTGATTTCAGGCATGAGCCGTCTTATTGAGCTGTTAATGAATATAGAGCTACCGATAAGCATGGGAATGGTTATACTTGCCACAAAGCCATAAGTATGATGAAGGGGAAGTGTAACCAAAGATGGGTCGCACACCCTCACGCTTTTTGATGTTACAACGGTGTCTGTTACGAAATTTTTGTGAGAAAGCATAACCCCTTTAGGTGTGGCTGTAGTTCCGGAGGTGAAAACAATTGTGCAGAAATTATCGTTATCGAGCTCAATATCCATGCAGGATTTACCGCCATGCGAAATTATTTCATTTCCATTTTCGATGAGTTGAGAGAGGCTAGCCATGCTTATGAGCTCAATACCCTTTGATGCTTCGTTGGCTTCATCCTCATAGGTAGGGGAATAAACGAGGAGTGAAGAATCGCTTTTCTCAAGAATTAAAGAAATATCATCGGGAGAAAGCTCCTTGTCGATGGGTACAATTACATTGTTTGAATTTACAACAGCAAAATAGGTAACAAGCCAGTTGTAACTATTTTCCCCAATCAAAGCAATGTGCTTGCGGGAAAAACCTCTGCTGATGAAATAAGCAGACAAAGAAATCACATGGTTATGAAAATCACGATAACTGAAGCTTACTTCTTTTTTTCCTTCAAAATAGCTGAAAGCAATTTTTTCACCAAAGGCATCTGCGCAGTATGCGGTAACATCACGGAGATTATTAACATCCGGTGTTTCATAATAAGGATATTTCTTGTTTTTCATGCGAGGAAATCACCCTATTTCTTTGCAAAAATATACATAATAAAATATACCATAATATATAAAAAAAATCAAGTTAATATAATCAATTCAAGAGAAAATGAGCAGATGAAAATCCTTAAGGAATTCATCTGCTCATTAAAGCTTTTTATCAGTTTAATTCAATTGAAAGGCAGCTTGTGCCACAAAGCTCATAGCTTCGTTCATCCGGCTGATGTCCACCGATATAGAGTGTTATCTTGCCATCGGGCTCAACTCTTGTACCATCCTCAAGTACAGCTTTAATCCAGTATTTATCAACCTCAATGGTTACTGTCTTTTCTTCTCCCTTGTTGAGCTCAACAGGCTTTATGCCACAAAGCTGATATATGGGAGTGGTTGTTCTGCTGTCATCATAATGAGCGTAAAGCTGTACCTTCTCAAGTCCGTCATAAGCACCTGTATTTTTAACATTGACCTGAACTGTGAGCTTGTCGGCATTGTTCTCTGTAACCTTGAAATCGGCATATTCAAATGATGTGTAGGAGAGGCCAAAGCCGAATGGGAAAAGTGGCTTCTGCTCTGCATAGCGGTATGTTCTGCCCTTCATTGAGTAGTCGGAAATGTCAGGGATAGTGTTGTCTTCATCATAGAAGGTGAGAGGAAGCTTTCCACTTGGTGAGTATTCGCCTCTGAGAAGCTGTGCAACAGCGAGACCACCAAGAGCACCGGGATACCAACCGTGAATGATGGCTTTTGCTTTTGAGTTGATTTTCTTACCCAAATCAACGGGGCTACCACACATAACCACAACAGCCACATTGTCACAAACATCGCAAATTTCTTCGCAAAGCTGCACTTGTGCTTTGGGAAGATGAACATTCTTCTTGTCGCCACTGTCAAGGCAATCATCCTCAAGGCCTTCAATCTGTTCGCCTTCAATTGTTCGGTCCATACCAAGACAAACAAGAGTGAAATCAGCCTCAGATGCAGCTGCAAGGCCCTCGCTTCTCATATAACCAAATCCATCCCAATCGTTCTTTTTTTCGATGTAAAGGCGAGTACCTGTTGCAACGGTCACTCTTGCTTCGGGGAACATTCTCCTCATACCTTCAGCAACTGTAATGTGCTCAGATGCGTTGCCGAAATAGTTACCCTCAAGCACGACTGTTGAGTTTGCGTTAGGGCCAACAACGGCAATTTTTTTGAATGTGTTTTCTTTGATTGGAAGGAAATTATCTTCGTTTTTAAGAAGAACCATTGTCTGCTTTGAGGCCTCAAGATTCAATGCTCTGTGCTCCGGACAATCGAGCTTGTCATAGGAAACATCAGAATATGGTCTTACCTCTTCAAATTCGCCAAGAAGCACACGGATTGTAAAAAGTCGGAGCACAGCCTCATCAATTGCTTCGTCTGTGATTAAATCCTCTTCGTATGCTTCAATAAGGTGAGCATAAGCCTCACCACAGTTAAGGTGGCAGCCTCTTTCAAGGGCAATTGCAGCAGTTTCCTTTTTGGTTTCCTTGAATTTGTGGTGCTCATAAATATCATTGATGGCGCCACAGTCAGAAACAAAATAGCCTTCGAAATTCCATCTGTCAAAAAGTACATCCTCCATAAGGAAGCTGTGTGCACAGCAAGGCTCACTGTTTGTACGGTTATAAGCACCCATAACACCTGCAACACCGTTTTTAACAGCATGCTCAAATGCCGGGAGATATGTTTCAAACATATCTTTTTTTGATGCAATAGCATCAAAGCCATGACGGAGCTTTTCCGGACCTGAATGTACAGCATAGTGCTTTGCACAAGCCCCTGACTTTAAAAACTCCCCATCGCCCTGCAAGCCCTTGATGCAGGAAACACCCATAGAGGCTGTAAGGAACGGGTCTTCGCCATAGGTTTCCTGACCTCTTCCCCAACGGGGATCTCTGAAAATGTTTATGTTTGGAGTCCAGTAGGTAAGACCTTTGAAAATATCATAGTCATTAAACTGAACGCTTTTGTTGTATTTTGCACGGGCTTCTGTTGAAACTGCATCTGCAACTGTCCTGACAAGCTCTGTATTGAAGGTTGCTGCCATGCCGATTGCCTGAGGGAAAACGGTTGCAACACCTGCTCTCGCAACACCATGTGCAGCCTCGTTCCACCAGTTATATTCTTTAATTCCCAATCTTTCAATAGCAGGGGAGTTATAAACAAGCTGAGACATTTTCTCGTACGCTGTCATTGGTTCAACAATTTTAGCGGCTCTTTCTCTTGCTTTCTGAAAATCCATAATTAATTCTCCTTAGGTTCTGTAATTATTTGAAAAGAATTGTGTTAACAATACTATTGAGATATTCTTGTCTGCCGCTTGAAGGAAGAGAGGGAGCACCCATTTCCTCTGCGTATGCAGCAAGCTCTTTAAGGGATGTCTCACCATTAATGATTTTCCTGCCTATGCCATCGTTGAAGGAGGAGTATCTGTCAGCAATGAAACCGTCAATTCTACCATCCTCAATGATTTTTGCAGCCTTGATAAGACCAAGCGCAAAGGTGTCCATACCAAGTATGTAAGCGTGGAACATATCTTCAAAAGTATAGCTTGGGCGTCTTGTTTTTGAGTCAAAGTTGAAGCCTCCTGTGAGACCTCCTGCCTTGATAACCTCGTACATGCACATTGTTGCTTCATAGACATTTGAAGGGAATTCATCTGTATCCCAACCAAGGAGATAATCACCCTGGTTAGCATCAATTGAACCGAGCATACCGTTGATTGCAGAGACTCTCAGGTCGTGCTGGAAGGTGTGTCCTGCAAGGGTTGCGTGGTTTGCTTCGATGTTCATCTTGAAATCCTTGTCGAGGCCATACTGTCTGAGAAAACCGATAGCTGTTGCAGCATCAAAATCATACTGATGCTTCATCGGCTCCTTCGGCTTAGGTTCAATGTAGAAATCGCCGGTAAAGCCGATTGAGCGACCATATTCAACAGCCATTTTCATGAGACGGGCAATGTTTTCCTGTTCAAACTTCATATCAGTGTTAAGAAGGGTTTCGTAACCCTCTCTGCCACCCCAGAAGACATAACCCTTACCACCAAACTTTACAGTGAGGTCAAGTGCCTTTTTGATTTGTGCAGCTGCAAAGCAATAAACATCTGCAGAGTTTGTGCTGCCTGCACCATTCATGAAACGGGGGTTTGAGAACATATTTGCAGTACCCCAAAGGCACTTTATACCTGTTTCATTCATCTTTGTGAGGATGTAATCTGATATTTCATCGAGTCTTCTGTTGGTCTCTTTGATGTCAGCTGCCTCGGGAATAATATCCACATCGTGGAAGCAGAAATATTCAATACCAAGCTTTGTCATGAACTCAAAGCCAGCATCAACCTTTGCCTTTGCATGCTCCATTGTACCGGGAGCTGCACCAAAAGACTTGTCGGCTGTATCTCTGCCGAACATATCAGTTCCTGCAGCACAAAGGTTGTGCCACCATGCCATTGCAAAAGGAAGATGCTCCTTCATTTTTTTGCCGAGAATCACACGATTTGCATCATAGTATTTGAAGGAAAGGGGGTTCTTGCTGTCTGAACCCTCATAATTGATTTTTGATATATTTTTGAAAATTTCACTCATAGTAAATACCTCACTTAATATCTTTAAAAATATTCTTCATTTGTGGATAAATTTTTTTGAACTTGCTGTACTGTATTTCGTATCGTTGAGCAATTTCGGGGGTGGGGTTAATTGTTTCTTTGATTTGAACAAATTTATCAGCGCAATCCTTGACGGTGCTAAACTCCTTTGCTCCTACCATTGCAAGCATTGCACCACCATAACCGGGGCCCTGCTCGGTTTGAGGAATTGTGATGGGTATATTGAGAACATTACAGAAGATTTTTTGCCACAATGGTGATTTAGCGCCACCACCGCAAAGACAGCTTGATTTAATATCGATTCCCGAAGCTTTGGCGATTTCGAGATTATCTCTTATAGCAAAAGCAACGCCCTCAAGCACTGCCTGTAAAATATCCTCACGCTTTGTATCAAGACGCATTCCTGTGAATGTACCACGGGCATCTGTGTCATTTATGGGACTTCTTTCGCCCATAAGATAGGGGAGGAAATATACATGGTTGTTACCAAGCTTATCGTCTGTTATAGGCTGCTGTTCTGTTTCATAATCCGTTGCCTTTAAAATGTCATCACATAGCCATTTGTTACAAGAGGCAGCAGAAAGAATGCAGCCCATAAGGTGATATCCTCCGTCTGCATGGCAGAAGGAGTGAAGGGCATTGAAGCTGTCAACTGAAAATACATCAGAGGAAATGAAAATTGTTCCTGATGTTCCTATTGAAATGTTGCATCTTCCATCAGATACAGTGCCTGTGCCCACAGCAGCTGCTGCGTTATCACCGGCTCCTGCAACCACGATTGTATTTTTGCTTAAGCCCAGCTCTTCGGCAATTTCGGGAATTATGCTTCCAAGTGGTGAATAGCTTTCAAACAATGTGGGCATTTGCTCTTCTGTAACTGAACAGATTTCAAGCATTTTCCTTGACCAACACTTGTTTTTTACATCAAGAAGCAAGAAGCCGGATGCATCAGAATAGTCTGTGCAATGGATTCCCGTGAGTTTATAGTTGAGATAATCCTTGGGAAGCATAATCTTCTTGATCTTATTGAAGCTTTCGGGCTCGTTTGCTTTAAGCCAGAGAAGCTTAGGAGCAGTAAAGCCTGCGAAGGCAATGTTGGCTGTGAGCTCGGAAAGAGTTTCTTTTCCGATAACACAGTTAAGATAATCGGTTTCCTTATCGGTTCTTCCGTCATTCCAAAGAATTGCAGGGCGAATAACATTGTCGTTTTCATCTAAAATAACGAGTCCGTGCATCTGACCACCGAAGCCGATACCCTTTATTTCATCAACGGGTACCTTTTTAATAAGCTCATTTATTCCCTTTTTGAATGCAGTCCACCAATCCTCGGGATGCTGCTCGCTCCAGCCCGGATTAGGGTAAAATACAGGGTATTCACAAGTGACCGTGTTAATAATTTTTCCATCGCTTTCAACAAGCAAAAGCTTTAATGCTGAGGTGCCTAAATCAGCACCGATATAATACGACATACCACTCCTCCTTATTGTGTTTATGATTTCATTTTAGTGGAATATATTTGACATTTCTCGCAAGTGTAGGTATAATATGTAGACAAAATTTGACTTTATGGAGTATGTGTAATGTTTTATGAATTTAAACATCTCGGGTCACCTGATTATCTTAAGGTTGAGATGGGAAATGACTTCAGCTTTCCTGTTCATTTGCACCAGTGTTATGAGGTAATTGTTATACTTGAGGGTGAAATGGAGATAATGGTTGAAAGCTCTAAACATATCTTAAAGCAGGGGGAAGGTCTTCTTATTTTCCCTAATCAGCTTCACTCTCTCAAATCAACTCACAGTAAGCATGTGTTATGCATTTTTTCACCACGCCTTGTGCAGGCTTATTCAACAAATGTTAAGGGCAAAAAGCCTGCTAATAATAAATTCAAACCGGATGAGTATCTTGTAAGAGAGATTTCTCGCTTGAGTTTTGATTCTACCACAACAGCCAAGAAGGGGATATTATATTCATTGTGTGCCAATTTTGATGAATCGGCAGAATATGTGAAAAGAGGAAATGAAGATGAGAAGCTTCTTCTGAAAATTTTTTCTTTTGTTGAATCGGAGTTCGATTCTGAGTGTACGCTTTCAGCTTTAGCAAGAGAGATAGGGTATGACTATTCCTATTTGTCACGGTTCTTCAAGAAGGCAGTGGGAATCACATTTAATGCATATGTTAATTATTACAGGTTGAGTCATGCCTGCTATCTTATGGAAAATTCTGATGCACCGATTTTACAGTGCGCAATGGAAAGTGGATACGCATCCCTCAGAAGCTTCAACAGAAACTTTAAGCAGTATTTTGGCATGACACCTATTGAATACCGTAAAGGCGTGTAAAAATCATATACATATTATATATAATATAAATAGCCCCGACCGTTTTGGTCGGGGCTTTGAATTTATGAAAAAGATTAATAGATTTCGTTCTTGAGTTCTTCAAGACCAAGAAGAAGTGATGAAGCAACATGCTGTCCAAGAGAAATAAGCTCGTGGTAATGGTTTGCAGGATCACCCATTGTGTAGTCGTTGTCAGGAACAACATAACCGATAGCGTCGTTCATAACGCCGAAGCACTTTACATCTTTACCGAAGAGTGTGCTTGCAACAACATCTTTGCCATCTGTGTAATAGGTGAATGGACGAGCTGTTACGGAATTTGCAGCGTGAAGCGATTTACCGTTAGGAGCAACAAGGTCCTGACAGATTTCACCAGGAAGGAAGACAGTCTTGAACTGCTTACCCCATTCCATATAACCAATTTCGGTAACGGTTGAGTAAGTTC
>JAFODQ010000086.1 GCA_017380615.1 Clostridia bacterium
ATTTCTACAACAACGAAAGAATTCAACTAAAAACAAAACTGACTCCGCTTGAAAAACGAAATCAGTTTGTTGCTTAAAATTTAATTTTATCTACCATTATGGTCCTTTTTTGTGCTGTCCGTACAATTTGGGGCAGTTCATAATCCATCGGTCTTTTAAATTTTACATCATATTTTCATTATAGAAGGCTCTGCATCCACCAATGAATTTCGGTCTGACTCTTGCAGCCAGAACGGTTGCTTCACCGATTTTGTTGTTTTTGAGTCTTACCGGCACAGCCACCTTCTTAAGGTGCATTCCAATCATTGTGAAGCCGATGTCGATTCCTGCATCTGCTTTGATTTCTTCAACCGCAACAGGATTTTCAAAAGCCTTGTATGCGGCAGTTGCAAATGAACCACCTGCTTTGGGTTGAGGAACAACATTACATATGTCACATTTTCCAACTGCAGCCTTTTCAATAATTATAGCTCTGTTGAGGTGCTCGCAGCACTGTGCAGCAATGAACACATCTTTTTCATCAGCAGCCTTCTTGATTCCTTCGAACAGTTCATTTGCTGTGTCGGGGCTGGAATTTGTTCCGATTTTGCTGCCGATTACCTCACTCGTGGAACAGCCCACTACAAGAATATTGCCCTGTGCGAGTTTTGCTTCTTCAATTATTTCCTTGGCACAAAGATACGCCTCATTAAAAATATCCATTGCAATTCTCCATAAAATATATTATGAGATTATTGTACACTCTTTTTCACAAAAGTAAAGAATTTTTTCTTGTCTGTTGAAAATAATAAGAAAATATTGTATTATATATATGGGTGATATTATGGCAGTTAAATTGAACGAGGACAAGGCAGTTGTTGAAAGAATCAGAGAGGGCCTTAAGCAAAAGGGTGGCTATTGCCCTTGCCGTCTCGGAAACGAGTCTGAGAATAAATGTATTTGCGAGGAGTTCCGTCAGCAGATTGCTGATCCTGATTTTGAAGGCTATTGCCACTGTATGTTATATTATAAAACAAAGGACTGATTATTATGGCAGAAATGAATATTACATCATCAAATTTCGAAGAGCTTGTGCTCAGAAGTGAGAAGCCTGTTCTTCTTGATTTCTGGGCAACCTGGTGTGGACCTTGTCTTATGCTTGCCCCCACCATTGAGAAGATTGCAAAGGAGCACAGTGAAATTGCTGTGGGTAAGGTGAATGTGGATGATGACCCATCACTTGCAATCCGTTTCGGAATTTCAAGTATTCCCACTTTGCTTGTTTTCAAAAACGGAGAGCTTGCAGATAAGAGCATCGGTGTTGTTTCTGAAGAAAAAATTCTTCAGATGCTTGGAATCTGATGGAAAATACTTTCCTTCAAGGTTTAGTTACCTTGAAGGAATTTTTATTTATTACATTTTATTACAAAATATACTGTTTGTTTGACAGATGAGCTTGTTTATAGTATTATTTAATAGTATAAGTGTAATTTTGTCAATTTGAAAGGACAATAATATCAATGGGAATATTTGTTGATTTAGAAGGCTTGGATGGAAGTGGTAAAACAACCCAGACAGAGCTCATCTGTAAAAGGCTCGCAGAGGATGGTGTTGATTTCAAGCAAATTAAACTGCCTGATTATGAAAGTGATTCCAGTATTCTTGTGCGTAAATACCTTGCAGGTGATTTTGGGAAGAATGCAGGTGATGTGAACGCATATGCTGCATCTGTGCTGTATGCTGCAGACCGTTTTGCATCCTTCACAGAAAAGTGGGGAGTGGATTACAAAGCTGGTAAGCTTATTTTTGCAGATCGTTACACACCTGCTAATGCGCTTTATCAGATGACAAAGCTTGACAAATCAGCGTGGGATGAATACCTTGACTGGCTTTTTGATTTTGAGTATAACAAAATTGGCATCCCTGCACCTGATAAGGTTATATTCCTTGATATGCCCGTGGATGTTTCACAGCGCCTTATGTCACAGAGATATAATGGTGATGAATCAAAGAAGGATGTGCATGAAGCGAATGTTGATTTCCTCAATGCCTGCCGAGAGGCGGCGCTTTATGCTGCAGAAAAATACGGCTGGAATGTTATCTGCTGCGCAGAAAATGGAGAGCCATTATCCATTGAAACAATAAATGACAAGGTCTATGAGCTTGTTCTCGAGGTGCTTCGTAAGTAATCTATGCTTGAGTTAAGACATTTAAAGATTGAAGACAAGGAACTCATTGAAAAATATATACCATCATGTTGCAGGCAGATGTGCGATTTTACCTTTGGTAATCTCTTTTGCTGGAGTGGTGCTGAGCACACAGAAATTGCATTGAAGGATGATTTCCTTTTTCTGCGAGCCACATTTAACGGCGTAACCTCCTATGCGTTTCCATGGGGTGAAGGTGATGTTTATAATGCGCTCACTGAAATTGTGGAGGATTCTGCAAGCAGGGGAGCTGATCTGAGCTTTTTCTGTGTTGCTTCCGAGCAGCTGGTGTATCTTGAAAAATTTTTCGGTCAGAATCTGATTTACAAAGAGCAAAGGGATTATTTTGACTATGTTTATTTTTCAGATAAGCTTGCCACACTTTCAGGTAGAAGGCTTCACTCCAAAAAGAATCATGTCAACTCATTCATGAAACGTTATAACTACACGTTTTCGGTGATTGATGAAAGCAATCTTCAGGCGTGTCTCCATTTTTCTCATAAGTGGTTTATGGATAATCAGAGTACCCAGCGTCTTGAAGCTGAAAGGCAGGTTATTGATACAGCCTTCAGGCATTATAAGGCACTCGGCTTTCTCGGTGGAGTGCTGAAGGTTGATGGCAGGATTGTCGCCTATTGCCTTGGCGAAAGAATGTATGACGGAGAAACCTTCTGTGTCCATTTTGAAAAGGCGGACAAGGATTTTCCCACAGCCTACGCTGCGGTTAATAAGCTTTTTGCAGAGCTTCTTGTCAATGAATATAAATATATAAACAGAGAAGATGATTCGGGGGTTGAGGGGCTTCGCAAAGCAAAAACCTCATATCAACCTGAAGCACTTGTGAAAAAATATTATGCAAAAATTATATGAATTCGGATTTCCGACAGCAGAGCACATTCCTTCTTTGAAGAAAATGTGGATTGAAGTTTTCGGAGATGATGAGTATTCGGTAAATTCTTTTTTTGAGAAAACACAGAGTAATGAAAACACAATCTGTGCTTTTTACAATGGTACTCCCGTAAGTGCACTTTATGCTGTGGAGGCTGAGATTTTTTTTCAGAAAAAAAGCTGCTCTGCTTATTATATCTATGGTGTGTGCACTCACCCTGACCACAGAGGGAAAGGGCTTATGAGGGAAATTATGTCTTCTCTTGAAGTGGTCGCCAAGGACAGAGGCATATCTTATCTCTATCTTGTGCCGGCAGAGGAAGCTCTGTTTTCTCTCTATGAGCGTCTTGGCTATAAAACAGCATTTTCATTAAAGGAAAAAGAGTTTGTTAATTTTGATGTAGGGGAATGCCCGAAATATGATTTGGGTGTTAACTATATTGATTACCAAAATCTTCGTAAGGAGCAGTGTATGTGTCCGATTACGGTTTTGGGAGAGCATGGCTTTGAGTGCTTTCTGCCTCAGCGTCCTGTGGGTGACTTAACTGTTCTTTCAATTCCCGATGAAGGGTATGCTGTGTATGAAGGTCAAAAGGATACAATTATAGTTCACGAGCTTTGGGGCGACAGAGAGAAGCTTCTGAGGTGTGTTTTTGATTCATCGAAAGAATCGTCGCTTGTTTTGAGAGAGCCTGCCCGGTGTGGTGGAAGGCCCTTCGGGATGCTCAAAAGTCTTGACAGCTCACCACTTTTCGAAAACGGATTTATAGGTATTCCCTATGGAGGATAACTTTTTATGATATATGAATTTTTGGCAGATGGATTTGAAGAAATTGAAGCATTAGCACCTGTGGATTTTCTTAGGCGTGCAGGTGTTGAGGTTGTAACAGTGGGTGTTTATTCACAAGAAGTTACAGGTGCTCACGGAATAAAGGTTGTAGCAGATATCACGGCAGATGATGTTGTGCTCGGTGATGATCTTCAGGGTATTATTCTTCCCGGTGGAATGCCCGGTGCGGAAAATCTCAATAACAGTGCTCTTGTTCAGAATGCCATTGATTTCTGCGAATCTGACGGAAAAATTATTTCTGCGATATGTGCAGCACCATTTATTCTTGGAAGAAAGGGACTGCTTGAAGGTAAAAAAGCAACCTGCTTCCCGGGGTTTGAGGATGAACTTAAGGGTGCCGATGTTGTTGAAAATGGCGTTGTAACAGACGGCAATATTGTAACAGCAAGAGGTGCAGGTGTCGCATGGGAGTTCGGCGCAGCCATTTGCTCACTGATTAAAGGTGTGGCTGCATCACAAAAAATACTCGGGAGCATTCAATGGAGAAAATAATTGACATCCGTCCCATAAAAAAGAAGCTGCGCACTGAGGCGAGGGAAATGAGACGCAGTATGAGTCCTGAGGTGAAGGCATCCCTTGACAGGAAAATAAAGAACAAGCTCCTGAATCTGTGGGCATTGCGTGAGGCAGAGGTTGTTTTGTGCTATGTCTCCACAGAAATAGAGGTTGACACAAGAGAGCTTATAAACGCTTTGCTTCAATCGGGCAAAAGGGTGGCTGTGCCAAGATGCGAGGGTGGAAAATCAGAAATGAATTTCTATTTCATCAATTCCCTTGAAGAGCTTTCTCCGGGCAGCTTCGATGTTGACGAGCCTGATCCGCAGAAAAGCGTTATGGTTGGCAAAACTAAGGGCAGTGTTTGTATCGTTCCTGCTTTTATGTTTGACCGAAGGGGATATAGATTAGGCTACGGAAAAGGCTACTATGACAGATACCTTTCAAAGTACGAAGGCTCCACCATTGGTATATGCTATGGTGAAAACCTTCAGAATGAGCTTTTTCACGGAAAATATGACAGGTGTGTTGACCTGATTGTAACAGATAAAGAAATTCTCACAACTAAGGAGGATAACTGATATGGCAAGAGATAACGGATACGATGATCTTTTGAGCAGGTTTGAAAAGAAAGAAACGAAGCCTGCCCCAAAGGCTGAGGTGAAGAAGCCTTCGCCACCACCGGCAAGGACTTTAAAGAAGGATGAGTTTGAGGACATAAGCTCGGATTCTGCTGCACCAAAGGGGAGTAAGAAGGGTGGAGTTTATTTCTCTAACCCACCGCGTACAATAAAGCGCCAGGCAGAGCGTGAGCAGGGTATTGCTATCAATGGTGAAACAAAGCGGAGGGTTAATAAACGCTCTCAGGCACTAAAGGAAAACGCACAGGCCAAGACTAACAAGAAAAATGAAAAGCTTAAAACCCTTGGAATAATGCTTGCAATTATAATTGGTGTCAGCACAATTCTTTGTGTTTATGGTATTGGCTGCATAAACGATGTGCTTGCGATTAATGTTGATGACACATCTGTTGAGGTTTATGTTGAAAAGGGTATGACAGACTCCGAGGTTATAGATATTCTTCACGATAAGGACCTGATAAATAACAAGCTGTTCTGCAAGCTGTTCATTAAGTTCTTTGATAAAGATGGTGACTATATTTCCGGCACCTACACTCTCACTTCGGGTCTTGGTGTTGAAAAAATGATTTCAACAATGAAAACGGATTACAGAAATTCTGAGACCATTACCCTCACATTCCCCGAGGGCTGGACAATCACTCAGATTGCAGAAAAACTGGAGCTTAACGAGGTGTGCACAGCCTCAAGCTTCATTTCAACCCTTCAGTCTGTGGATTTCTCTGAGGAATATGCTTTTGTTAAGAGTATTCCTGATAAAGAAGCAAGATATCATATGCTTGAGGGTTATATTTACCCGGATACCTATGAGTTCTATATCGGTGAAAATGCTTCAAGCGTTGTAAGAAGATTCCTTGACAACTTTGAATCAAAGTGGACTGAGGAATATGCAGCACAGGCAAAGAAACGTGGCCTTTCGATAGATGAGGTTATCGTAATGGCTTCCATTATTCAGGGCGAGGCAGCAAACAAAGGTCAGATGGCAAAGATTTCTTCTGTTCTTTACAATCGACTTGATAAGCCGAATGCATTCCCGCTTCTTCAGTGTGACTCCACAGAGGATTATCTCCTTAAGACAATTAAGCCGGGGCTTACATCCTCGGTGCAGGATACACAGAAATATCTTGAGTATCGCGATTCATACGATACTTACAGCGAGGCATGTAAGGGACTTCCTGTTGGTGCTATCTGTAACCCGGGTAATGACGCAATTTATGCAGCACTCTTCCCGGCAGACACGAATTATCTTTACTTCAGACACGATGTCGAGGGTGGCGTTTACTATGCTTCCTCGTTCGCAGAACACGAAGCTAACGGAAAGATTGCAGCTAAGGTCGGTTAAAATTAAACATCGGATACACACAGGTGTATCCGATGTTTTTTATATTATCTCTGAAATAATCGTATTTGATATAAGAAAGCCGTTTCTTGTCAGACGGAAATTTTCACCGTCAAATACTGCAAGGCCGTGTTGATGGAAAAGAGGAGCTTTGTTCCTGATTCTTTTTGTAGCGGCTTTACCGAAAAGTCTTTCAACCTCCGAAAGCTTAAGCCCGTCGTTCAGCCTCAGACGGAGCATGATGTACTCC
>JAFODQ010000087.1 GCA_017380615.1 Clostridia bacterium
CGAAGATTTTATACAGTGCGGATTTTTGGTCAGCCAAGGCAAAAACGCAGTTAATCCTTTCGGATTGGCGAGTATTTTAACACAGGATGAACGGAAATCCGCCTGTAGAAAACACGGTTCGGATAATTCCTTTCACCCTAATATTAAAATACACACCGATTTTATCATAATAAAAATCCCAAGTAAACAAAAAGATAATATTTTTTGATTATTTAATTACTTGTTTCCTCTTGTTTTAAGGTTGCCTGTTTGCTATACTATTTTATGTATATTAAATCAGAGGTGTAACGATTTGTTTAATACAAAATCTTTTTTCAAAAAAATAATATCTCTTGCTTTAGTTGCTGTGTGCCTTTTCTCCATCACAGCCCTTTCAGGCTGCGATGCTGTAAAAAAGGAAAAGGCTGTGACGCTCAATGGCGTGGAAATCAGCAACGATGTTTTCACATATTTCCTTGACCTTGCCACAGTGGAGCTGGGTACCGATGCAGACTCGAAGGCACTCAGAGAAATGACACTGGCATATCTCACCACATATTTCAAAACAAACTCTCTTGCTCACGCTCACGGAATTGAGCTGACCATCGGTGAGAAGGCAGCAGTGTCGCAGAAGGTAAATGACCGTTGGTTTGTTTACGGTGCATATTATCAAAGGGTTGGTATCACAAAGGAAACCCTCACAAAGGTTTTCACTGCAGATGCATACAGGGACAGGCTTATTCTTGCCTATTACGGCGAAGGGGGCACAGAGGAAATCCCAGTCGCAAGACTTTATGCAGCCTTCAGAACAAACTACATTATTTTTCAGGCTATCACGGGCTATTTCACCGAAACAGATGAAGCCGGTAACTCTGTAAGGCTTCCCAAAAACGAGGTTGAATCACTTGTTTTGCGATTCCAGAGCATGGCAGATGTGGTCAATTCAGGCGAAAAGACCATGGATGAGGCAGCAGACTTCCTCGCAGAAGCCGGTATCCAGAGTGCCGTGCAGACGGTTGTGCTTCACAAGGACGATGATTCATATCCCCAAGGCTTCTTCCAGAAGGTACAATCCATCGACACTCGCTACGCTGCAATCATCGGCACAAACGATTATATCTTCCTTGTGCTTCGTGGTGAGGCTGACGCAAACAGCAAATATTTCAATGACAAGAAAATTGAGATTATACAATCCATTGTGGGAGACGGTATAGACACAATCATTGATGGTGCATATGAGGTTGACAGCAAGGTTGCACCAACAGTGTTCAACAGCTATCTTCAGCTTATTAAATCAGCAAAGGGTGAATAAAATGAATGAGGTTATAAAAAACATTTTATCCCGTCAGACCATCAGGGAATACACAAACGAGCAGATTCCCGATGAGCTTCTCGATGTGATTCTTCAGTGTGCAATAAGAGCACCAAGTGGAAGAAATTCTCAACCCTGCCACCTGAGAGTGGTGCAGGATAAAGCTCTGCTTGACCAAATGAACACAGATTTCAAAAACATTGTAGGATGGGACACCCCTGCCTACACAGGCTGGGACAAAAGACCCGTTTATCACAATGCACCAACCTTTATTTTTATCTTTGCAGAATCAAAGGATGGCATGTCAGGTGGGCTTATGGCTGAGAATATCGCTCTTGCTGCTCACTCTCTCGGCCTGGGCTCTTGTATGATAGCCTCTCTCGGTGGGCTTTTTGATAATGAGGCAGGGGCAAAAAAGTGGAAGGATATATTAGATATTCCCCAGCACTGGAATTTCATCCTTGGAATGTCTCTGGGATACCCCAATGAGGAGCCTCCCTTCAAGGACAGAGAAGACGGACATATTAAATTTATAAAATAATTGTAGAGATATTTAGGACTTTAAGTATTATGAAATTTTTCGCAGGAAATTATGATGTGGCTGTTATAGGTGCAGGCCACGCAGGTATTGAGGCTGCTCTTGCTGCTGCAAGACTAGGCGCTTCAACTGTGGTTTTCACAGTCAATCTTGATTGGATTGGCAATATGGCTTGTAACCCCTCTATCGGTGGCACATCAAAGGGACACCTTGTAAGGGAAATCGATGCCCTTGGTGGCGAGATGGGTAAGGCTGCCGACAAAAATCTTATACAGAGCCGGATTCTCAATCTGGGCAAGGGTCCTGCTGTGCACTCTCTCAGAGCACAGATAGACAGAAGAGATTACACTCAGTACATGAAGCATTGTCTCGAATGCACTGATAATCTTGATATGAAGCAGGCAGAAATCGTTTCGCTTAAGAAAAACGAAGATGGCTTGTGGGAAATGGCAACACAGCTTGAGGCAATCTACACAGCAAGCTGCGTCATTATTGCCACAGGCACATTCCTTAAGGGTAAGGTTTTCGTTGGAGATGTTTCATACGAAAGTGGACCCGACGGAATGTTTCCGTCAAATGACCTTTCACAATCCCTCCTTGAGCTGGGAGTTCCCCTCAGAAGATTCAAAACAGGCACTCCTCCACGCGTTAACAAGAGAACCGTCGATTTTTCGGAGCTTGAGGAACAGGTTGGTGATGAAGAAATCACACCATTTTCCTTTGAAACACCCGAGGGTGTTCTTGAAAACAAAGCCATCTGCCACATAACATACACAAACGCAGACACAAAGCAGGTCATTCTTGATAACCTTCACCGTTCACCTCTTTATTCAAAGAAGATTGAGGGCGTGGGACCTCGTTATTGTCCGAGCATTGAGGATAAAATTGTTCGCTTTGCCGAAAAAGGCAGGCATCAGGTATTCATTGAGCCATGTGGTCTCAATACAGAGGAGATGTATCTTCAGGGTCTTTCCTCCTCCCTGCCCGAGGATATTCAATTAAAAATTCTTCACAGCATCAAGGGTCTTGAAAACGCAAAGGTTATGAGAACTGCCTATGCAATCGAATACGATTGCGTTGACCCCCTTGCGTTGAAATCAACACTTGAATTCACAGACCTTCCCGGTCTCTACGGTGCAGGTCAGTTCAATGGCTCTTCAGGCTATGAGGAGGCTGCTGCACAAGGTCTTGTGGCAGGTATCAATGCTGCAAGAAGTGTTCAGGGCAAGGAGCCCTTTACTCTCGACAGAAGCACAAGCTATATCGGCACACTCATAGATGACCTTGTAACAAAGGGATGCCGTGATCCATACAGAATGATGACATCCCGAAGCGAATACCGTCTCATTTTAAGGGAGGATAATGCAGACCTGAGACTCACTGAGATGGGATATGAAATCGGTCTGATCAGCGAGGAAAGATATAATCGCCTTCAGGAGAAAAAGAGACTCATTGAAGAAGAAACAGCCCGTGTTGAAAAAGTAAGCATTGCACCGACCCCCGAGCTTAATAAGGTTCTTGAGGAAGCAGGCACAGCACCACTTGCCACAGGCTGTCGCCTTGCAGAGCTTCTTAAGAGACCTCAGCTTTCATACAAGCTTCTTGCACCCTTTGACAAAAGACGTCCCGAATTACCACGAGAGGTTTTCGAGCAGGTGGAAATCAACCTGAAATATGCAGGCTATATTAAACGACAGCTTGCTCAGGTTGCTGAGCTGAAGAGGCTTGAGGTCAAAAAGATACCAGAGGATATTGATTACGATAAAATCACAAACCTTCGACTTGAAGCAATTGAAAAGCTCAAGAAGATACGCCCCGAAACAATCGGACAAGCATCAAGAATCAGTGGTGTTTCACCTGCTGACATTGCTGTTTTGCTGATATATTTAAGATAATATTTATTTCTCAAAGGAGATTTTTTATGATACCAAGAAACGAACATCCTAATCCGAATTTTTACAGAAATGATTACATTATCCTTAATGGCGAGTGGGATTTCGATTTTGATTTCGGAAACAGTGGCATTGACCGTAAGCTTTACGAAGCAGACACTGTTTTCGGGAAGAAAATCATTGTGCCCTTCTGCCCTGAAAGTGAGCTTTCAGGCATTGGCTATAAGGATTTTATGGCTGCTGTGTGGTACAAGAAAATTGTGAGCATTTCTGCAGAGCAGCTTGCTATGGGCAAGGCATTCATCGTTTTCGGTGCTGTTGACTTCCACGCAAGAGTTTATGTTAACGGTGAGTTTGCAGGTGAACACTTCGGTGGCTACACCACCTTCAGAATTGATGCAACACCATTCCTTAAAGAGGGCGATAACGTTATCACTGTTTATGCAGAGGACGATACAAGAGACCCACTTCAGGCAAGAGGTAAACAGAGTCAGCTTTATTATTCTCACAGCTGTGATTACACTCGAACAACAGGTATCTGGCAGACAGTTTATATGGAATTCTGCCCGAAGAATTACATTAAATCAGTAAAATATTATCCCAACATCACAGATGGTACTGTTACCATCCACGCAGAGGTTGTGGGCGACGGAGAATTTTCTGCCACTGCGCTCTGGGATGGCAAGGCTGTGGGCAATGCATCCTGCAAGGCACTCGGTCAGACAGTGACAGTTACCCTTGCCCTTGAAGAAAAACATCTCTGGGAGGTTGGCAAGGGCGGTCTCTATGCTCTGGAGCTTTCCTTCGGTGGTGACAAGGTTTCAAGCTTCTTCGGTCTTCGCGAGGTAAAGCTTACAGATAACGCCATCAACATAAATGGTGAGCCAATCTTCCAGCGACTCATTCTCGACCAGGGCTTCTATCCCGATGGTATCTACACAGCACCTTCAAAGGAAGCATTGAAGAACGATATCCTTCTTTCAATGGATGCAGGCTTCAATGGTGCAAGACTTCACCAGAAGATATTCGAGCCACTCTTCCTCCACTATTGCGATGAATTAGGCTACATCGTGTGGGGCGAGCATGGCAACTGGGGTGCAGACCACACAAACTTTGAATCACTCAGATATTTCCTTCTTGAAATTGAAGAAGAAATTGAGAGAGATTTTAACCATCCTTCGCTTATCGGCTGGTGCCCATACAATGAGACATGGGATGTGGATGGCAGAAAGCAGGATGATGATGTTATCAGAATCGTTTACAGAACAGTAAAGAATCTTGACAAAACACGTCCTTGCATTGACACAAGTGGTAACTTCCATGTTGAAACAGACATCTTCGATGTTCACGACTATGATCAGGATTGTGAAATTTTCAAGAAGCACTATGAAGAGCTCACCACAAAGAACATCCTCTTTGATCACCAGGGTCATCGTCAGGAATGGAAGGGCGAGCCTGTATTCATGAGTGAATATGGCGGAATCCGTGTTGAGCTCAAGGAGTTCGAAGAAAACGACAGAGTAAAGGCATGGGGATATGGCAATGCTGCAACAAGCCTTGAGGAGTTCTACCACCGTTACGATGAGCTTACAACAGCTCTTATCGACTGTCCCAGAATGATTGGCTTCTGTTACACACAGCTTACCGATGTTGAGCAGGAATTGAATGGCATTTATCACTATGACCGTACACCTAAATTCGATTCTGCAATCCTTCGCAAAATCAACACAAAGAAAGCTGCAATTGAGAAATAAAAATAAAAGCAAAAAGCAGAAACGCAAGCGTTTCTGCTTTTTTGTTGCCCTTCAGAGGACAGCTCGTGTATTTTATTTAAATCCGAATCGGTATTTGAGCAAATTCCGAACACCAGGCTTCTGAAACTCAGGATTGCCCGAAAGCACACCATTTGCCAGGTATATATAAAAATAGGGAAGGATTTCATTTAGATATTGCACACCTAAATCAGCAGCAGGAAGCAAGCCGTTCTCACAAAAATATCCCATTGCTTCACGGCGTTCTGCAATTATCTCGCTTCGCACAGGTGCTGTGAAATACATCCTATCATCAGAATAAACAAACTCCATTGGAAAGTATTTCCAACCACTGTCCATAATTTTTTGAGAAGATCCTTGGTATGGATCACACTCAAGCAGCTCCTTCACCAATTCAAAAGCCTTCTCGGGCTGATCCACACGACAAAGAGTCTGTGTGCCACTGTCACCCAAAAACAGCTTAATTGCCGTTGCCTTAAGCAAATTTTGTGCTTTCTGTCTTGTGAGCCATTTACGAGCCTTCATCATATATTGAAGATCTTCATCGGACACTTCCGTCTGCGCATTCACTCTCTCTTCAATTTGCTGACACTGTAGCCCGATTGCTTTGATATTATCATCTTCAAGCTTTATGTTCAATTTGAAATTCTTGTCTTTATCAGCAAGAATTTCAACAAACTGCAGCTTTTGCTTTGCACTCAACGGATAGCTTTTGCCTTTACCATCCAATCTGAATTCAAAATCATAGCCGGGCATGGTTTCCCCTTCTTCAATTGAAGCTCCACCATCCACAATGTTGCGCACGCGTTTAACCACGCCGCCAAGCTCATCCGACAGCTTCAGACTATTCACAAACAGCATCTGCAAGCCGGAAAGATAATATTCGGTCTCTCTTGTCAATTCAGCTTGATCTATATTGACACACACTATCGGACGATTGAATTTATCCGCAAGACCTATTTCCTTGTGGCAATGCTTAGAGCCTGCCGAGTTTTTACTCATCAAAAACAAAAAAACCTTGCACTCTTCAATAGCATCCACAATTTTCTCATTCCACAACTCGCCACCAGCTATGTCTCTTGAGCATATCCAGCAACCAATGTCATTGCTTTCCAGTGCATCTCTTAACACAACAGCCACGGAGGCATCCTTGGTGGAATGGCTTATAAATACTGATTTTTCCATAAAAAATCTCCTTACCAATCAATGGTTTAAAATACTTGTTACAGGCGTAAGCCTCTTCAATCTGACATAGCTGAAAATACAGCTACCTTCACAGTAAATGGTCTGTGAAGGCAGGTTTTCGCAAAATTATTTACTTTTTTACCATAATTTTTAAGATTCAGCTGAAGAGCGAAGGCTTGAAATTCGAAGGCGTATGCGATACACCGAAAAGCAATCTGCTCACCTCTTCAATCAACCCTCGGCTGTGTAATAATTTTCGAGATTTAGCTGAAGAGCGCAGGTTTGAAATTCGAAGGCGTATGAGATACGCTGAAAAGCAATCTGCTCACCTCTTCAATCAACCCTCGGCTGTGTAATAATTTTCGAGATTTAGCTGAAGAGCGCAGGTTTGAAATTCGAAGGCGTATGAGATACGCCGAGAATAAAAACCAAGCTATTCACTAAATATCGGAAATTATTTTACGATTTTAGTGCCGTCAAATACTATTATACCATGTCCGTGACCCGTTTTATTACCATCAAGAACAAATTTCTTGAATGCTCGGCGCATTGATGTGTCTTCGGGCCATTTCTTCGGGTTCTTGTAGCCCCATTTTGCGAAGATTCTCCA
>JAFODQ010000088.1 GCA_017380615.1 Clostridia bacterium
GGATGTTCCCATTTCAATATTATATGAGGATGAAGATATCCTCATTGTAAACAAGCCCTCCGGAATTTCCTCGCACCCCACTCACAATCACCCAAACGGGACACTGTGTAATGCTGTGGCAAATTATCTCATAAAAACAAATAATGAGCCCGCAGCAGGCAGAGCTGTGGGAAGGCTTGATAAGGTAACCTCCGGCGTAATGATTTTTGCAAAAAACAGTCTGAGCGCATCACGCCTTAACGGAAACATGCAAAAGGTATATTTTGCCCTTGTGTGGGGCAATTTGCCTGAATGTGGCACAATTGATGCTCCCATATACAGACCTGATATGGGCCTTACCCTTCGCACAGTGGATGAACGGGGAGATCACGCCGTAACACACTGGACAGTTATTGAGCAATTTTCAGAAATGGCACTTGTGAAGGTTGTAACTGAAACAGGAAGAACTCACCAGATAAGAGTGCATTTCAACCATATCGGTCACCCTCTTGTGGGTGATGAGCTTTACGGTGCCAAGGAAACAGAAAATCTGAATCACGCTGCACTTCACTGCAGACAGATAACAATTGACCATCCCCTTTCAGGCGAGGAGATGACCTTTGTTGCACCACTACCTGAGGATCTGAAAAAAGAATTGACAAAATGTGGATTTGATGTTGACAAACTTGACAGCATCTGTTAGAATATCTAAGCCGCATATTAAGGGCGGGTGCTGTTGTTGTGCCCACAAGTGTTATTTTTCAATAACCGCCTTGTTAGCGAGACTGAAAGAAAGCAGGTAAAAATCTATGTACGCAATCATCGAAACAGGCGGAAAGCAGTACAAGGTTGAGAACGGCGATGTTATCTACATCGAAAAGCTCGACGTTGAAGCAGATTCCGAAATAACCTTCGATAAGGTTATCGCAGTTGGCTCAGAAGATGGCATCAAGGTTGGTGCTCCTTACGTTGACGGCGCTTCAGTTAGCGCAAAGGTTGTTAAGAACGGCAAGGGCAAGAAGATCGTTGTTGCAACTTACAAGCCAAAGAAGAATGAGAAACGCAAGATGGGTCACAGACAGCCATACACAAAGGTTGAGATTTCAGCTATCAATGCTTAAGTCTTTATGATTAAAGCAGAGTTTTATCATTCAAAGCAAGGCATCCCCACAGGCTTCAATATAAAGGGTCATTCAGGCTATGCACAAGCCGGTGCTGATATTGTGTGTGCTTCAGTTTCCTCTGCAGCATACATGGCAGCAAACACCATTATTGAAATAATGGGTGTGAAGGCAGATGCATCCGTTGATGAAAACGGCGAAATGACAATTCATATTCCTGAAGAGAGTGCCACCAAAACAAAAGATATATTGCTTGGGCTTCAGCTCCACTTGAAGGAATTGAGCAAGCAATACCCCAAAAATGTTACGATAACTATTACGGAGGTGTAACGAAATGCTTAAACTTAACATTCAGTTATTTGCTCATAAAAAAGGTATGGGTTCAACCCGTAACGGCCGTGACTCTGAATCCAAGAGACTTGGTGCAAAGAGAGCAGACGGTCAGTATGTTCTTGCAGGTAACATCCTCGTAAGACAGAGAGGCACAAAGATTCATCCGGGCACAAACGTTGGTAAGGGTAAAGACGATACACTCTTTGCACTTGTTGACGGTCAGGTTCGTTTCGAACGCCTTGGCAGAGACAGAAAGAAAGTTTCTGTTTATCCAGTTGAGCAATAAAAGCAAAATACACAGCCTATCCTGAAAATGGATAGGCTGTTATTTTTTTGGAATAAAAGCCCTCCGTTGTATAATAATATAATGTAATATGAAAACCCACAGACGAAATGCCGAATATTCAAAAATTAACACTCTGTTTACAAATTTATTTTAAAACAATGTTGACAAAACAAAATAAATAGAGTATATTATTAACAGAGTTAGCACTCACACAGAGAGAGTGCTAACAGTAACAATCACAGATTGAGAGGTGAAGCCCTTGAGTGATATCACCAAAAGAAAGCAAGAAATACTTGCCACGATAATCGAACGATACATCGCCACGGGCGAGCCTGTTGGTTCAAAGGCAATCTGTGCAGATATGAACAACGCTGTTTCCTCTGCCACCATAAGAAACGATATGGCAGACCTTGTGGAGCTCGGTCTCCTGGAGCAGCCCCACACATCTGCCGGCAGAATCCCCTCTCAGGCCGGCTACCGATACTATGTGGATAATCTTATGACCACCTACGAAATCGGTATAGATGAGCAGGAACGAATCAAAATCTGGCTGCAAAGCTTCTCCGGTGAACCGGATAAGCTGCTAGAGAAGGCAGGAAGCATTTTAGCAGAGCTTACAAACTGTGTTGCAGTTTCCTCCTCTCCCTCAGACAGCGAGGCATTCATAAAACGAATTGAGCTGGTGCCACTGAGTGAGCACACCGCCATGATTGTTCTTCTTGCAACATCCGGTATTTTAAGAAGCTCAGTTGTGCGAAGTGACTCTGCAATTAACGTTGATATAGCCGAGGTGTTCTATAACATCTGCCAGACATATTTTAATGGCAGAAATGTTTCGGATATATCACTCTCATTTATACAGACGCTCGTTGCTTCTCTCGGAGATAAGGTTTTTGTTATGTCCCCGTTTCTGTGTGCAATCTCAGATTTGTGCGAGGCTGTTAAAACAACAGAAATTCACTTACAGAGTCCCAACAACATATTAAACCACACAGAGCTCTCAGAGGACGCCTTCAGGCTGATGGATTTCCTTCACAGAAGCACACCCCTTGAAAACATGCTTTCTTCGCAGAAGAAAACCCTCAATGTGGTAATCGGCTCAGAAAACTCATACAGAGAGCTGCGCAACAGCACAACAATCTTTTCAAAATATTCCGTTGGCGATCGTGAAAGCGGCTCAATCGGAATAATCGGTCCCACAAGACTTGACTATGCAAGGCTGATTCCAAGCATTAAATACCTTGCAGGTATCATTGGCACAATGCTTACAGAAACATTGGATGAATAAGGTGATAAGATGGCAGAAGAGAAAAAGGTAAACGAGGCAGAAGCCTCAGCAGAAAAAGAAACAAAAAAGAAAAGCAAGAAGAAAAACGAAGCAGAAGCACTTAATGCAGAAATTGAAAAGCTCAGCACAGAGCTTGCAGCGCTCAAGGATGCTCACCTTCGCACTCTTGCCGAGTACGATAACTTCAGAAAGCGTTCACAGAGAGAAAAGGAAGCAACCTACGGTGACGCTAAAGCAAACACATTGAAAATGCTGCTCCCGGTTCTTGATAACTTCGACAGAGCAGCTGATAATAAAACCGACGACATTGAAATTTACCGCAAAGGAATCGAGATGACACTCACACAGCTGGGTGAAATCCTCAAAACTCTTGAGGTAGAGGCCTTCGGTGAAGTCGGAGATGAATTCGATCCCAACATTCACAGCGCAGTAATGACCGTTGAGAATCCTGACCTTCCCGAAAACTCCGTTGCAGGTGTTTTTGAAAAGGGCTACAAAATGGGAGATCGGATTTTAAGATTTGCAACCGTCCAGGTTACAAATTAACACAGCAAACAAACAAACCAATATAATTTTTTTCGGAGGTATGCTATTATGGCAAAAACAATTGGTATTGACTTAGGTACAACAAACTCATGCGTAGCAGTTATCGAAGGCGGCGAGCCTGTAGTTATTGCTAATGTTGAAGGCAACAGAACAACCCCATCAGTTGTGGGCTTCTCAAAATCAGGCGAAAGACTTGTTGGTCAGGTTGCAAAGCGTCAGGCTGTACAGAACCCTGACAGAACAATCGCTTCCATCAAAAGACAGATGGGTACAGACTACAAGGTTACTATCGACGACAAATCATATACACCACAGCAGATTTCAGCAATGATCCTTTCAAAGCTCAAAGCAGACGCTGAAAGCTATCTTGGCGACAAGGTTACAGAAGCTGTTATCACTGTTCCTGCATACTTCACAGACTCACAGCGTCAGGCAACAAAGGACGCAGGTAAGATCGCAGGCCTTGAGGTTAAGAGAATCATCAACGAGCCAACAGCTGCCGCACTCGCTTATGGTATTGATAAGGAAAACGACCAGAAGGTTATGGTTTATGACCTTGGTGGTGGTACCTTCGACGTATCAATCATCGAAATGGGCGAAGGCGTTCAGGAGGTTCTTGCAACTGCAGGTAACAACAAGCTCGGTGGCGATGACTTTGACCAGAGAATCATTGACTGGCTTGTTGCCGAATTCAGAAAAGAAACCGGCACAGATCTTTCAACAGATAAGATGGCAATGCAGAGACTCAAAGAAGCTGCAGAAAAAGCAAAAATTGAGCTTTCAGGCGTAACATCCTCTGCTATTAACCTTCCATTCATCACAATGACAGAAGCAGGTGGCCCACTCCACCTTGACACAACTCTCACAAGAGCAAAATTCAACGAGCTCACAGCAGACCTTGTTGAAGCAACAATGGCACCTGTTCGTCAGGCAATCTCAGACTCAGGCCTTAAGGTTTCAGAGCTTGACAAGGTTCTCATGGTTGGTGGTTCTTCAAGAATCCCAGCTGTTCAGGATGCTGTCAAAGCATACACAGGCAAAGAACCATTCAAGGGCATCAACCCTGATGAATGCGTAGCAATCGGTGCTGCACTTCAGGCAGGTGTTCTCGGTGGCGACGTTGAAGGTCTTCTTCTCCTTGACGTTACTCCTCTTTCACTTGGTATCGAGACATTAGGTAATGTCTGCACAAAGATTATCGAAAGAAACACAACAATCCCCACAAAGAAGAGCCAGGTATTCTCAAC